>JADBYT010000019.1 GCA_020402865.1 Bacteroidota bacterium
GAAACGAAATCCGTTCAGGGAAGATCAGCTTTCGCGCCGCACGGTGGGCGATGTGGAGTACATAGATATAAAGCTGGATAACGGGCAGAAGATTACGCTGAAAAAAGATGCGAACGGGAACTGGAAAGTGGAACGGAGCACAGGTAAACCTACTATGATGGATGCGGAGATTTTGGGTAGGGTGCCGGGGGAGAATGATAACAATCAGACAGCTAAATCAATAAATAATAAACTTGATATTAATTTAGAGAGTTCGATAGAAAATATTGATTCGTCTGATGTCACTAGGAAGTTATATAGGATTGATAAGCCGGGGGAAGGGAATATTCGTGATATTAATAAATACATATCATTAGAAACAATACCAGAAAAATATAAACAAGAAAGTAATTTTGAGCAATTAGCCGAAGATCCTGACCAAGGCGGTAATATTTCCCCTAAAACTAGAGTTGAAGCAATGACAGGTATTGAGGCAATCAATATTGGTGCCATTACTCCTCCAATTACAAGAGGCCCCAAAGGCATTGAATTTTATGATGGTAATGGTAATCCATGGGATGTAAAAGCACCTCCTTCTCCTTACAATAACGAATTTATATTTAATCCAAAAAAATCTGGAGAATCAATACTTAATGAATTAAGAAATAAAGGAACTCCTCCTGGATATTTTAATAACTCAAAAACTAATGAACCTGTAAAAAGAAGTGTAATTTTAAATTCCACATTCTTGAATATCGCTGACCATAAATCTTTATGGGAATGGCTAAATGTAAACTTGACTCAAGATGAGTTACAAAGAATTGTTGAAGTAAAAACACAACTGTAATGAAACATAAAATAACACATGACCATCTCCTTCAAATTTCTCATAATATTAATTCTGGTGAAATTAATTCAGATGCTTTTTCTGAAGTGGAAATTGACTCTTTAGTAATCAATAGACTAATTATTCACACAATAGGCTTTTATAGTTCAAATATTATCGATTCAAATTTTATCACAACAAAATTTTATGGAATTGATTTCCAAAATAGCGAATTTGCAAATAGTATTTTTCAAAATTGCGAATTTAATAAAAGTGAATTTTCTAATGTAATTTTTTCAAAATGTATATTTGCTAACTGTTCGTTTTCAAATGTAGATTTCTTTGAATGTAAATTCATCAGTTGTATTTTTGATACGTGCAATTATAATAATGCAGGAATTTCAAAATCAATATTTAATAATGTAATATTTGAGATGAATCTGAATATCGAAGGGGCTGCAATAACTGACAACACATTTAATAATTGCATTGGAATAGCAAATAGAATATACTAACTGACCATCTCCAAACAACAATTTACCAACGCCGGAGGCACAGAAACAGGTCGCTACAAAGTAAGCCGCACCACTGACAGTAACGGAAATACCACCTATACGCGCACCAACCTGCAAACGGGGCAGGAAGAAGTGATCGCAGAAAGCGCTTTCAAACAGGGCCGCCGTAAAAGCTACATTCAAACCGATCCGCCCAATCAGGCTTCTCACCTCGATGCACCCGAAATTGAACGTAATATTGTAGCCAAAGCCACCACGCCCGACGGCCACACTGTACCGTGAATGCGAGGTTGACTATTTGCAATAATAACTTCACAAGCTAAGAGCTCACTTCACTCGCACCAACCTTTTGCCCAATTCTAAGCAACGGCCTCTCCATTACCCGATAACTCAATACAGCTGCGCCAAGTGTAATTAAAAATACCACCAGAAGTTCAAACACAAATACACCCGTACCAATTGTTTCCCACCCCAATTTCACATTCAGCTTTTGAATAAGCATGATCACAAACAAGTGGTAACAATACACCCCATAAGTAACAACCCCGAACCGGCTCAGCAAGCGGGCTGATGAAAACCGGAACCGGCCTTCCGCAACCAACACCTGATCTTCAATCAGAAACACAAAACCGAGTGCGAGCAGGGTGCGCCCGAACACGGCAAACTCAGGCGCATGAAGCAGGGGCTGATGCAACGCCACTACTACAGCCAGAAACAAATAGTTTGCGCCTCGCCACACGGGTGTAAGTGTGCGCGGACGATACATTGTGCTCCACGCCAGCAAACTGCCCATGGCCAGATCGCCCATTACGCTTAGGGTGTGGAAGGTGATTACATCGGTGCTGCCTGCATTGCAGTAACGGAATACAACTGAGCCGGCCACAGCCAGCAGAGGAACCAGCGGAAACCAGTTGCGGTTTACAAGCAGCACCACTAACGGCCAGAGCAGATAGAATTGTTCTTCCACCGCAATTGACCACAGCACGCCCAAACTATCGTTGCCGAAGCCGGTGAAGCCGGTAAGTAAACGATCGAAATTGTTGGCGAAGAGGATGTACCACGGTAAATGCTGTGTGGTGGTGCTGCTGCTGAATGTACCTGTGAGCAGCGGTACCACAAAAAAGCCGGCGGCCACCACCACAAAGAAAACAGGCCAGATGCGCAGCACACGGCGCAAATAAAAATGCTTTAAGCTGATGGTTCCGCTTTGCTCTTTTTCATGTAAAAGCAGGCGCGAAATAAGAAAACCACTCAGCACAAAAAACAAACACACACCGGTAGTGCCGAGGCCGTTGATGAAATGGGTGTAAAGCCAGCTTTCGGCCGGGTGCATGCTGCTGCGGTTGTTGAGGTAGTCCCAGCCATGCGCCGCAAACACCATGAGGCAGGCCACACTGCGTATGCCGTTGAGATTGGGAAACCACGGGCGTTGAGCGTTCATGCGCGGCGGCGGAATTTATTGCGGATAAAATCCATGTACGGCCGCAGTGCAAAAGGCATGGCGTGGTACATGCGCCGCCGCAAATACTGCCAGCGCGTTTCTACCGGCCGTGCAGTCGTGTCAAGTGTAATGCCATCGCGGCGGGCAAGCTGCACGGCATCATACATCCATTTACCTTTTGTGACAGCCGTGCAGAGATACTGCACCGGGCCATGTACATAATTCAGCTTCGGATTTTCTGCAAGCCCGAGAAATGCCGGCGTCATTGCCGCACTCCGCGCTGAGGCATTATGCTCAAACTCCCACGGATTTTCAGTGCCGCTGAGCATGGTCAGAAAACCTTCGCGGTTCCAGAGTCCGGCCTGAAGATTTACGCGGTAAGGCGCACCAGGGCGTGTTTTTCCGCACCACGGTGCATGCGCAAGTGTATCGTAGGCATAGTCGCTGAAATGATCGGCCGGGAAACAGGCTATGCGCATAAACACCGCCGCCTCATTTTCAAGCAGCGAAATACATTGCTGCAATTTTTCTTCATCGGCCGGGCCGTTCAGAAAATAATCCTCGAGCAGCAGAATAATATTATGCTCCTGCATCTGTTCCAGAATAGCGCGAGTATCTTCCGTCCAGCTTCGCGCAGGGCCTGATTTAAGCACGGTTACACCTTCCCGCACAAACTCTTTTTCATTTACACCGAGGTAAATTTTGTACGGACAATTCTTCCAGTACCGCTCAAAAAAATCGAAAAACGGCGGCCACACGTCGGCATACTTGTCGCACGAGAGTACAAGTATGGCGGTGTTCGGATATGTATTCGCCGTGTTCATCGCATTATTTCTTAAGCATAAGTCGCCGGTACACACCGAGGTAACGGCGGCGCGCAGTGGCCTCAAGCCGGAAGAAGTTAACCTTTTTCAAACTACGTTTCGCTTCTGTCCACGCGCGTTTAAGCATGAGTTCATCGGCACGCCAGAGCCAGTAGTAGTTTTCGCTTGCGGCAATAAGTTCGCGCTGGGGACCGGTGTAATTTTTCAGGTTGCTGTAGAGCGTGGTGTAAAGTGCATCAATTTCGCGCCGGAAACCGTTTTCGCCCTGACTCAATGTTTTCGACATGTCGTGCAGGCGGAAAGCGGTGAGGTGAAAATCGGTTTGCACCACATTTTGCTGGCCGTGCGCCACAAGGTAACGCATCCATAAGTCGAGATCCATACACATGTGCAGGCTTTCGTTGCAGAAATTATCCGGTTCCCACACATCGCGGCGATAGTACATGGAAGGCTGATTGATTTGCCCGTAACCAAGTGTAATTTCCGGTTGTGCAAACAGCACCGGGCCCGAATAACGCTGCGTGCCCTGTGTATTGAAAATGCGTGTGCTGCCGCAGAACAAACTGGCCTGCGGATTTTTATCCACCAGTTCAGCAAGGTGAAACAACGCGCCCGGCTCCATTAAATCATCGCTGTTAAGCCAGTTGAAAAGATAGCCGGTGGCGCGGTCGAATCCTTTGTTGATAGCGTGCGACTGGCCGCGGTCTTTTTCGCTTTCCCAGTAGGTGATGAGATGTTCGTAACGGCGGATCACATTCACCGTATCGTCTTTGCTGCCACCATCGAATACAAATAATTCGAGATCGGGATATTGCTGCTGTGCAATAGATTCGAGCGTTTCGCCAATGTATGCGCCCTGGTTGTAGGACGGAATCACAATACTTATGCGGGGCAGCGACATACTCATGCGGGTAGTGCAACGAGGTTTTTGTGTGCGAATGAGAAATCATACACCGGTACAAGCTGCCGGGTTACGGCATTGTATTCATGCAGTGTATAGCCATGGCTGATTACTTCATCGGCCAGTGCGCGGCAGCTTGCACCGGCTGCTTCGAGGTTTGAAGCTGTAAATTCAATAAGCATCACCGGCTTCCATTCGCGCAGTGTTTTTTCGGCACCGCGCAGCACATGTATTTCCCAGCCTTCCACATCAATTTTCATCAGTGTGGGTGGCGGAAGATCAAGTGCATCCTGCTCCAGCAGGTCGTCGAGTTTGGCGGTAAGGATGGTTTCGCTTTTCACGCCCTCAGCCGGAACAAGTGAATTCCAGGCATCACGTCCCGGGCCGGTCAGATAAATTTTCTGCTCGCCGTTCTGGTCGGATAAGGCTAAACGTAAATGCTGAATATTTTCGAGCTGCGGATTGAGTGAAATATTTTGCAGCAGTTTATCGTATGTGCTTTGCACGGGCTCAAACGCCACCACTTCGCCGGTGTGACGAAGTTTTTGAGCGGCCAGAAGGCTCATCAGTCCGATGTTAGCACCAATGTCGTAAAACAAGGTGTCGTAATTTTCATCGAGATAAGCCGTAAGCCATTCGCGTTCGGCCCATTCAAACGAGCCGTTGTAGATGGCGGCAGAAAGCTCGTTGCCGGTTTCTACCTGCATGCTTAAACCTTTGGCGGGTGAGAGTTTCACCATGCGCCCGTCTTGCGGAAGCCGTTTCCATGCAGCCTGCTTTTTTCGCACACCGCGCCAGAAAATCCGTTGCCGGATTGAAAAAAGAATCCGGTTAATCATGCGCAATACGTTCAAATAAACAATCGGCCTGAAGAAGCTCATTTTGCTTGTTACGGTATCCCTCAAGCAAACTGATGAGCCTGAAACCGCTGTCGTTCATGTAGCGGTACACCTCATCAAATGTGGCGCTTCCTTTGTAAAGTGGTTTAAACGATACTTCTATCCAGAGGAAAGAAGTACGCTTTAATACGTGTTGAGCGCCTTTAAGCACAAGCAATTCAGCGCCCTGCACATCCATTTTCAGAAAGTCGATTTGGCGTGTATCGTTTGCCAGCAGTTCATCGAGCGGCACAGCGGTGTGAGTAGTTACCTCGGCCACGGAAGTATCAAGATGTCCGCCCAGCATCTTTTCGTCGATGCGCAACATGGAAGAGGTTGCACTTTCAGCCTGACGGTAAAATTCTACTTCGCGGCGCGTATCACTGAGTACGGTATCAAATATTTTAATGGAAGAATCATTGCCGTATTTCTGCCGGAGTTCATTCACCAGCGCGGGCTGCGGTTCAATGAGCACAGCCGAGGCAATGTTAACCTCGTCTTTCACCGTTTCAAAAAAGTAACCGTGAAAAGCGCCCACATCCACATAATGCAGTGCTTTTTGTTTGGGCAGATAATTGAACAATGCCTTGCGATGGGCAATGTCGCCAAACTTCCCGCTGTGCAGCAAACGGTTCAGTATTTTATAAATCAGTCGCCGCATCAGTTAAACGAGTTGAGTGTTACCGGGAGGTGATAATACCCGTAGTTCCATTCCTGCAGCAGAATTTCATCGCCGCTGTTGGCCGGGTTCAGGCAATTTTCAATATAAAAAGCCATATCGGCGCGGTCGTAATATTCTTTATGCGGCACGGTTAAATCGGCACTAAGCGCGTAGAGGCCGTTGGCCATGCGGCTCATGTCGATACTTACTTCCACCGTGTTGACGCCGTTTTGCAGCGCAAGCTGATTGTTTCGTGCAAGTGTACCCAACGATCCGAATGCCGCTGGTGTGCCCTGGTACGATTGCAGGCGGATATCAAGCGCAGCGGTGCAGGCTTTATCGGTGTGAATGGTAAATTTTACCACAGCCGCTTCGCCGTTGGGGCCGGGCGGTTTCAGCAAATCAATGCGGGTGAAGCCGGTGGGCTTTTGCAGTGCGCGGTTGGGTTCGTAGCTGCTTGCGCTGCCTAAGTTTTCGTTCAGGTAGCCGGCAATTACATCAGCCGTTTTGCCCATGCTTTTTACCTTACCGCCCGAAAGCAGAATGGTTTTGCTGCAGAGCGATTGCACGGCGGCCATGTTGTGGCTTACAAATAATATCGTGCGTCCGCTCCGGCTTATGTCATCCATTTTGCCGAGGCATTTTTGCTGAAATTCGGCATCACCCACGGCAAGCACTTCGTCAATCACAATAATTTCTGGCTCCAGAAAAGCGGCTACTGCAAAGGCAAGGCGCAGCTGCATGCCGCTCGAAAAATGCTTGAGCGGCGTATCGGCAAATTTTCCGGTGCCGGAGAAATCGATGATATCGTCAAAATTGCGGTTAATCTCCGCGCGTGTCATGCCCAGAATAGCCCCGTTGAGGTACACGTTTTCGCGGCCGGTGAGTTCGGGGTGAAAGCCGGTGCCCACTTCAAGCAAACAGGCAATGCGTCCGCGCACACGCACAGTGCCCGAATCGGGCGGAGTAATTTTGGAAAGAATTTTCAGCAGGGTTGATTTACCTGCGCCGTTTTTGCCGATAATGCCCACCGCTTCACCGCGCTGTACGTCGAAGCTCACGTCGCTCAGCGCATGAAACATTTCGCTGGTTTGGTCGCTGCGCTTAAACATACCGGCCAGCGAGTCGCGCAGGCTCAGGTAAGGTTGCTGCCGGTGCATCAGCCTGAACGATTTCGATATGCGGTTTACTTCAAGCGCAGGTTTCATCAGGCTAAATCGGCAAAGTAGGTTTCGGTTTTGCGAAAGTAATACACACCGCAAAGCAGCAGCAGCAAAGCCGCACCGCCACTAATGGCCAGGTGCACGGCATCAACCGCCTGCCCGTTAAACATGGCCCTGAACAGCGATACCGCTCCGCTCATCGGATTAAGCATGAGTAATTGCTGAATCCATTTCTGCTCCACAAAACCGGCCGGATAAATTACCGGTGTGGCAAACAGAAGTATCTGAATCAGAAACGGAAGTACGTAACGAAAATCACGGTATTTGAGTGTGAGCGCCGAAAGCAGACACCCCGCACCAATTGTGGTGATGAGAATAAGCAGCAGCGAAAGCGGCACATACCACAAGGCCTGCCAGCCAGGAGCCACGCCGTATAGCAACAGCACCAATACAAATACGGGCAAGGCCATAAGCAAATCAAACAACGCCACCAGCACCGCCGAAACGGGCAGAATAAGACGCGGAAAATAAATCTTCTTTATCATGTGCGCATTGGCCACCATACTGTTGCCCGCATTTGAAAGCCCCGACGAAAAAAGCATCCACGGCAATAAGCCCGAAAGCACAAACACCGGATAGGGAATATTACCGGCGGTTTGGCTTACTGCTTTTGAGAAAAACAAGGTAAACAACCCCATCATCAGCAAAGGTTGCAGGATCGTCCACGCAAAGCCAAGTACGGTCTGTTTGTATTTTACTTTTATATCGCGCCAGGTAAAAAAGTAAAAGAGTTCACGGTATTGCACCAGTTCGGCAATACCCGGTGTGAACGAGGTTCGGGGCTTAATTTCGTATTCGGCTGGCTCTTCCATCAGCATCCTGGGCCATTCGGAGTAGGTGTTTCCGACGATGAAGATAATACAATCACGTGGTATAAAATTGTTTTTTTCATTAAACGAAACGAAGCGAAGGAGGATTCGGATAAGCGGATAAAACCAATAGCGAATACCGGCTTCAGGCCGATTAATTATTCCAGTTGCTGAAATCCATACCCGTTAGCTTTGTCAGACGCTCGTTGTGTGGCTTGTAGTATTCCTTTAAAAATACGGCCATTTCCGAATCAATAGGTTCATGGCGGGCTTTGGTCAGATTGGCTTTCCGAAGCAGCTCGCCCGCTTTGTAATCGGTACTGCCGGGTAAAATCAAACGGGCAATTTTTTTGATGCGGTTGTTGTTGCGCAGCAAATTTGTAATCATGCGCCCCATTTTTTCCGAACGTGTTTTATGCGTTACATTGTGCCGTACGGCTGTGTTTGGCGTAAATCCCGCATCAACACCCAGTTTTACAAAAATATCGCGGCATACTTTAACTGGTTTGCTGTTCAGGTCTTCGTAGCGGATAATGGTTACCTGCTTTTGGGGGAAATACCGGTAAATCATTTCCAGATGATGATCATACAAACTCATACCCACCAGAAACGAATAGCGCCAGTCGTTGGAGTCGGCTTTTTCAATAATCGCCCGCATGTCCTGAAAGGGAATATCGATATGGCCATAGTTCTTTTCCATCAGAAAAGCCGAGTAGGTGCGCTGCACCGGATTACGGAGCAGAATAACCACCTGGCATTCGGGATTGTGGTTATACAGCCTTTTCAGGCCTTCCTCACTGGTGTACAATCCCGCATTTTTTGCAATGAGCTGCTGTGCCGGCGTGGCGTCGGGGAAATACTTTTTTAATGCTTTTGCGTATCCCCCGGAATAATCATCATCATCAAAAAAATAGCTGAACTCTTTGTGTAAATGAGTTTTCAGAGCGGGATGTTCGCCGAGATATTCCTTTAATGAAGTTGTACCGGCCTTCTGCGCACCAATAATCATAAGATTGATGCGCTGTTCTTGTGAAGAAAAGTGAAGATCGGACATACTCTTGGCTGGGACGCAAAAATAACCGATTTTCGTTACCTGAATCCGCAAGCTAAACGATTCACAGAATAAATGAAATTTTCACCACTTTCACTTGTATTTGCTACGCAAAACCGGCATAAATGCCTCGAAATTCAGGCTATACTGGGTCAGGCTTTTCAACTGGTAACGCTGTCGGAAGCAGGCATTCACGATGAACTGGAAGAAACAGCGGATACGCTTGAAGGCAATGCACTTCAAAAAGCGCGGGCGGTATTTGCACGCACCGGAAAACCCTGTTTTGCCGACGATACCGGCCTTGAAGTAGAGGCGCTTGATGGAGCTCCCGGCGTATATTCAGCCCGCTATGCAGGCGAACAGCGCAGCAGCAGCGATAATATCGCCAAACTGCTTCACCAGCTGGACGGAAAAGTCAACCGCAGCGCACGTTTCAGAACCGTAATTGCGTTTATTAACGGCAACGAGGAAAAACTGTTTGAAGGAATTGTGAACGGAGAAATTGCGCTTACACCTTCCGGAAGTGCTGGCTTTGGCTATGACCCGGTTTTTTTACCCGAGGGCAGCACACGCAGTTTTGCCGAAATGACACTTGAGGAAAAAAACAAAGTAAGCCACCGGGCACGGGCCTTTCAGGCATTTACAGCGTGGCTTAACGCTTCATCACCAGAAAATCAAAACTAAGTTTCTGCTCAATAGAATCGGGTGCAATACTTTTTATCAGACTATTCACCTGATCATTCATCTGATAAAACTTATCACCTTCATGCAAGGTGCCCGATTTGTCGATAAATAATTGACGCTTACCATTTTGTACAAGAATGCGAATGTCGTTTGTACGATATACTCTGGCATCCGTAACTTTCAGGTCAGCCTTCAGTCCATCAAATTTCTTAAAGAAAAACACACCCGGATCAAGCGGTACTTTCCAGAAAGCGGTATTTGTAATGTTTGATTCAGTTACTCCTTTTACACTTATGGTATTGATCGGAATGCCATAAAGCATGCCATTTGATGATGCGGCTGAATTTTTTTCACCACCGCAGGAGGCAAGGAAAACATAAGCCAGAATAAATGCGGTAAGACTGTAAAGACGCTTCATATTCATAATGCAAGGGTTTTGAAGGTTCTACGTGAAAACATGGGTTATGGATACTTTTTTCGGTGAACAGATTGGATTTGCTGCTGAAACGGGGTTTATTGCCGGTGAAAATCCGTATATATTCGGGATGGCTGATTTTAATGTAAATATTTTGCGAATATTTTTAGCGTAATGTGAAATAAGTTTTAAGCGCCTGTTAGGGTTTTTTGTTCCTGAGAGCCTGTCAGGGAATTTTCTTTTTAATGATTTTGCGTCTTTGTTGATTCCCTTTATTACTTTTTTCTCAACGACCTTCCAACTATCTGTTTAAAAAGCGCCTCAATCAGTCAAAAAATTCATCAAAATCAAAACAAAATTTCCTGACTGTTTCTAACGATTTAGTGTCTTTATACCCGCTTTTCGTTTTACGGTATTACAGATCCATCCGGGATTGGCAAAAATGTAACGCAGGATGAGTAACAACAGGCCATAACAAAGTCAATGGATGATTTATAAACAGCCTTTTATTTGTGAAAACATAATTTGCCTTTGTTTGGCACAGTTCCGGAAAATACACATTGTATTTTCTTGTTTGTTGCCAAAATTGATTCTTAAGGCAGAGTTAATTATCAATAATAAAAATCTATTTTTTTTTGACAAATTGATCTAAAAAAATCATGCGTGCCAAACCCCGATTTCTTTTGGTGAAGAAAAGAATGTTTAATTTGTTTTTATTGTATATTAAAATTATTTAATGCAATGAAAATCAATAATTTACAATTTATTTTTTGCTTGTATTTAAATAACGGAACTCCGGGGTAACAGGTATGGATATTTAGGAATTATTTTTGCTGCAATTCAGGTGTGAATTTTAATCATTCATAACTATAAGAATAATTATAATCATTCATGAAAATTAAATTAATTCTGCTGTCCGGTCTGATTTATTTTTCAGGAGGTAATTACCTTCACGCACAGCAAAACCTTTTCAATATTCCTTCGGGAGATGTGACGCCGAAAGGCAAAGTGTTTTTTCAGCAGCAGATAAATTTTTATTCACATTACCGGTTTACCTCAAAATCGCATTTTGTGGCAGGTTTGGGCAATAATTTTGAGGCGGGAATAAATCTGGTCAACACCTATTTCAACTTTACCCGGCAGCCTTCGCTTATCGTATCCCATCCGTTTAACTCGCGCGAGCCTTATCCGTATTATCCGCTGTTGCTGATTACGTCACAAAAAAGGATAAATCTTTCTCAGAACTGGTTTGTGAATGCAGGCACACAAGCCGGTTTTAACCTTTACAGCGAGATCAATGCGAAACGGTTTACCCATTTTACTTATGGTTTGCTTGGCTATCATCGTCCCGAAAAATTCAGGTTGGTGGCCGGGCCGTATCTTACCGACTGGCGCTTTGTAGGCGGGGGTAACCGCATCGGTATCCAGGCCGGGGCCGAGGTTCATCTTACCCCAAAGTTCTGGTTTATGGCCGATCATATTTCGGGAAGTCATAAGAACAGCGTAACCGTGGCCGGACTGGTGTATAATGTAACATCGCGCTTTCAGATTTGTGGCGGCTGGCAGCTGCCTAATCCGCGCAGTGCCGAACGGCAGGCTTTTGTACTTGAAATCAATCTGTTCAATTTTTAGAGTTTGTCAGGATTTTTTGTTGCGCTTTTATTTTGCAGGATTTTTTGGCCGATTGATGCGCTTTTTGAATCAATACCTGAAGGGGCTTGGCGAAAAAGAAACGAAGGGCGGTCAAAAAAAGACGCACAATCATTAATAAGAAAAAATCCTGCCAATCTCTCAGGCAGTTATCCGGCTAACAGCCTGATGTGAAAAAAACTCGGCAACATTGCTCCTGCAGGTCTGCAGGGGGCGGTGCAGAAGCACTATCTTTGGGGCTGTTGCTATGAAACTAAGAATTGGTATTTTTTTCGGCGGCACTTCCCGCGAACGTGAAATTTCGTTTGCCGGCGGCCGCACGGTTTATGATAATCTCAACAAGGCGCTTTTTGAGCCGGTGCCTTTGTTTGTGGACAGTTTCGGCCAGTTTATCCTGCTCGACTGGCAGTATGTGTACAAAGGCTCCATCCGCGATTTTTATCCGCCGGTTGATCTCATCCCCGAATCGCCGGGCGAGTTTCAGATTTATGCCGAGAGCCTGAACCCCGATGCCATGCGGCGCCGCGAACTGGCTGCCCCGCTGGGCCGCCTTGTGCAGCCCGGCCAACTGGCCGAACTCATTGACCTTGCGTTCCTCTGCCTGCACGGGCCCGATGGCGAAGACGGCCGCATTCAGGGACTGCTTGAGTATCTTGGCATTGCCTACACCGGCAGCGGCATTCTGCCCTCGGCCATCGGTATCGACAAGGCCGTGCAGAAACGCCTTATGGTCAATGCCGGCTTTGCCTCGCCCGAATTCTTTACCGTGGAGCGCACGGCCTGGATGCAGGGCGGCCGGACCGATGTATTCAACCGCGCAAAAAGTGCCATTGGCTTTCCGCTGGTGGTTAAATCGGCCACACAAGGCTCATCCATTGGCGTTACCATTCTGCGCGAAGCCGACCCGGCTGCGTTTGAAGCCGCCATCGACAAAAGCTTTTTCATTACCACGCTCACTGCCGCGCAGTGGAACGGTATGGACGATAACGCCCGTCTAGTTTTCCTGCGTACACTTACCGATATACGCGAAGGCATCGGACTGCCGGCCATTTTCACCGCCGAAGGCATCCAAAGCCAGACCGTGTGGCACCCCGACGAACTGCTGCAAAAACTCAATGCCCACTTTGCCGCCAGCCAAGCAGCAGTGCGCCTCGAAGCACTTAACGCCGAAAGCGAAGTGCTCATCGAAGGCTTTATTGCCGGCAAGGAATTTTCGTGCATTGTGGTGCAGGACGAACTCGACCAGCCCGTGGCCCTGCCGCCCACCGAAATACGCAAAGGCGGCGAACTTTTCGACTACCGCTCCAAATACCTGCCCGGCCTCTCGCGCAAGATTACGCCCGTAGAACTGCCCGATGCACAGATCGAAGAAATACGCACCGAATGCGAGCGCCTGTTTAATGCACTCCGCTTCGATGTGTACGCCCGCATCGACGGGTTCATTACCGCCGAAGGCCGCATTTTCCTCAACGATCCGAACACCACTTCGGGCATGATGCCTTCGTCGTTTTTCTTCCATCAGGCCGCCGAAATCGGGCTCAATCCCTCGCAGTTTCTCACCTACATCATCCGCACCTCGCTGCGCCGCCGCATCCGCGCCGATAAAAACGGCCACCGCTTCAACCACCTGCTCGATGCACTTGACGCAGCCATGCACCATGCCCGCACGCAAAGCACACAGAAAACCCGCGTGGCCGTGGTACTTGGCGGCTACTCGTCGGAAAGGCATATTTCCGTAGAAAGCGGCCGCAATATTTACGAAAAGCTGGCTTCCTCAACCCGCTATGCGCCCGTGCCTGTGTTCCTTACCGGCAGCACCGGAGCGCATGAGTTGTATGTGATTCCGGTAAATGTGCTGCTGAAAGACAATGCCGATGATATCCGCGAGAAAATCAACCACTGGAATGTACATCCCGTGGTGCAGCGCATCATCAACACCTGCACGTCAATTACACATACCTATTCCGACGCCGGTGCATTAGCCGCGCCCCGCCGCATTACATACGAAGAGCTGGGCACGGAATGCGATGCTGTGTTTATTGCCCTGCACGGCCGCCCCGGCGAAGACGGTGCCGTGCAGGAAAAGCTTGATGCCATGGGCATTCCCTACAACGGCTCGGGCAAAGCCAGCTCGGAAATTACCATTGATAAATACCGCACCAACGAAATTCTCCGTCAGGGCGGTTACCTTGTGGCCGAACACATGCTGGTTACTGAGGCCGACTGGCAAAGCAGCCGCAGCGCCATTCTCGAAAAGATAAATACACAGATTGGCTGGCCGTTTATTGCCAAACCGGTTGATGATGGCTGCAGTTCGGCTGTGCGCCGCATTAAGACCGAAGCTGAGCTGGATGCCTTTGCCCGCCTCATTTTCCGTAAAACCGAGGAACTGGATGCCGAATCGGCAGCACTGCTCAAGATCAAGCCCAAAGAAGAATTTCCGCTTAAAACGGTTTTTCTGGTCGAAGAACTCATCAGCAAACGCGGCGCAACACATTTCCTCGAAATTACCGGCGGCATGCTTACCCGTTACAATGCGCAGGGCGAACTGGAATACGAAGTATTTGAAGCCTCCGAAGCCCTTTCGGAAGGCGAGGTGCTTTCGCTCGAAGAAAAATTCCTGGCCGGGCAGGGACAAAATATAACCCCCGCACGTTATGCTTTGAATGCCGCCGACCGGGCAAAGATTTCCGAACAGGTAAAGGCAACCCTCGGCGGGGCTGCACGTCTGCTCAATATTCAGGGCTACACCCGCATTGATGCCTTTGTGCGCGTGTTTGCCCCCGAGCATATTGAAACCGTTTTTGTAGAAGTGAACTCGCTGCCCGGAATGACGCCCGCTACCTGTATCTTCCATCAGGCCGCCATTAACCAGTACAAACCGTATGATTTCATTGACCGCATTCTTGATTTTGCATTCGAACGCAAAAAGCGGCAACTGACTTTATCCCACTGATATGCTCAAGAATATACTGGCCTTTATTAAAAGCCGAACCTTTTTAATCAATCTCGGTATTGCGCTCGGTGGTGCGTTTTTACTTATCTGGCTTATTTTCGGCTGGATGAGCATGTACACCCGTCACGGCGATACGGTGGATGTGCCCGATTTTGTGAACCAGAAACTGGTTGCGCTCGATAAGTTTGTGGAAGGCAAAAATGTGAGCTACGAAATTGTGGATTCACTCTGGGATCCGAAAAAAGCCAAAGGCGTGGTGATCCGTCAGGAACCCCTGCCCGGAAGTAAAGTAAAAGACGGACGTAAAATTTACCTCTACGTTACAGCTACCGTGCCTCCTAAAATTGGTATGCCGCAGCTCGAAAACCTTTCGCTGCGGCAGGCGCAGTATGTGTGCGAAAGCTACGGACTCAAAATGAAGCACAAGCTGGTAAACAATTCGTGCAACGGTTGTGTGGTGGAGCAGCGGTACAATGGCAAGCGTATCGAAACCAATACGCCCATTGATAAAGGTTCGCTCATTGAATTGTTTGTGGGGAAAGGGGAGGAGGAAAGTTCGGGCATGAAAATTCCGAATCTGCTGGGACTTACGGTGCGTGCTGCGCGTGGTAAGCTCATGGATATGGGGTTGGAATGGATGATTATTGCTGATGAGGGCGTGAAAGACACGCTCAATGCGTATATTTATGAACAGACACCGGCTCCCGAAGGCGACCGCCAGATTGTGCCGGGGTCTGTGATTGATCTCCGGGTCTCGGCCAGTAAAGGCGGTGATCCGGCAGAAGGAAAAGATCCTGAGTAAATGAAAAAAGGAATTATTTGCGCAGCCCTGCTGGCTGTTTCATCGTTTGTTGAGGCACAGATCAATGGCCAACGGGCTGAGCAAACAAGCTCGCCGGTTATTTTGTCTGAGTTTGACCAAATCGTACCAGGACGATATCGTATTTCTCACTCTGGTGATACTATTTTTCCAACCGGTAAAGGACCAGTTGCTGTTACCTCCGTTCAGGTAAAATCTCCCGGAGAATACCTTATGCCCCTGCGTTCGAACCCCGTGCAGGCCGAATTTGCCGGTAAATATGCCATGCAGCGCAGCGCCGTAGCGCCCGGCGATACCATTACCCTGCCCGCCAACGGCAGCGGCATTACCGACGATTTCAGCTACGATTCGCACATACCTGATACCGTGCTCTGGAACCGCGATGCCGTGCAGCCCAACAATGGCAACTACTCCGGCGTATTTATCAATCGCGGATGGGCCATTGCGCCTATCGACATCGGGGTGTGTACGTTTGACGGGCTCGACTTCACCGGCATGCCTTACGATCCGCTGGCGGGCACAAGCAGCGTGGCTCCGGCCGATTATCTAACCTCCAACTGGTTCAACCTTTCGTCGAAAACCATAGCCGATTCGGTGTACATCCGCTTCTTCTGGCAGGCACAGGGCCGTGGCTATGCGCCCAATGCATCCGATTCGTTTTTACTGCAGTTCAACTATCCCGCCATTGGCAACGATTGGGAAACCGTGTGGTTTCAAACAGGTTACACGCCCTCGTTCAGCGATACCAATTTTCATGTGGCGATGGTGAAACTTGATAATCCCGCTTACTTTGCCAACGGCTTCCGCTTCCGTTTCCGCAACTATGCCTCCATTTGCGGCAGCAACGACCACTGGCATCTCGACAATGTGCGCATTAAGGAACTTTCCAATATCAACGATACAGTGGTAGGCGGCATCCGCTATGCCTATGAACCCAAAAGTTTGCTGGTTAACTACACGCAAATGCCCTGGTGGCACTACAACCAAAGCCCGCTGCCCGTAGTTACCAACCAGCGCCTGTTTGTGCGCAATAACGGTACACAGTCAACCTCGTTTACCAACGCCGGTTTTGAAGTGCGTAACAGCAGCAGCACGTTACTTTTTTCGGCAAACAACAGCGGCGGTTCGTTTTGTACCTCGTATGCCATTGATGGTTTTTACGACGATCCTACCGGCCCCAATGTGTGGAATCCGACAATGACCGCCATTACCGGCTTTCCGGCCATGACCGGCCCTGATTACTTTACCACTGATTACGAATTCAGTGCCGGTGCACAGGGACGCGATTCGGCACGGGCCGTGCAGCGGTTTAACAATTTCTATGCTTACGATGATGGCACCGCCGAAGTGGGCTATGGTCTTTATGGTGTGAATTCGCTGCTTGCCTACCAGTTTACGCTGCCTGCTGGTGTGACAGACACGCTGAAAGCTGTGCAGATGTATTTCCTGCCTGTACAGGATATCGACAATATTGATCTGCGCCAGTTTCGTCTCACCGTGTGGAGTAACGGCGCAGGCAATCAGCCCGGCACCATCATTTACCAGCAAAGCGGCGAAACGCCCGACTATTCAACTGATGCCCCCAATCGGTTTGTGACCTATACCATTGACAGTGGTTTGGTAGTTTTGTCGGGTACATATTATATTGGCTGGCAGCAATTTGCCATTGACCGGATGTATATTGGTTTTGATTTTAACAATAACCGTTCAGACAAAATCTTCTACAACACCAACGGAACCTGGTACACCTCAATTTTTGAAGGGGCATTGATGATGCGCCCGGTTTTCCGCACCGGCCCCGATCTTTCGGGTGTGGACGAAAACGAAGTGACCGAAAGCAATTTACTGTTCCCCAATCCGGCCAGCGGTACTGTGCAAATCCGCAACTGGAACGGCAGCGAACAGTTTGCTGCAGAAGCTATTGACATGACCGGGCGTACTATACTGCAAACGCAGGTAAGCAACGGCAGTATTGATATTTCGGCTTTGCCGGCGGGTGTGTATTTCTTCCGTCTGCGCAACCTCCAGACCGATGCATTTTCTACGCAGCGCATTGTAGTAGCACAATAATTCGGGTGGCTGAGCCTGTTGAAGCCACCTGACAGGCACGTGCGAAATGTGTGTATCTTCCTGCCACCAAACCAAACGCACATGCACGCTGAAACCGCCCGCCGCTTTTACACTGCATTCGCCAGCCGTAATGCGGCTGAAATGAAAAACTGTTACCACAAGGATGTGGTGTTTAACGATCCGGTTTTTCATAACCTCAATTATGATAAGGTATGCGCCATGTGGGAAATGCTGCTGTCACGTAGCAAGGCGCTCACACTCACCTTTGAGGTGTTGACAGAAGAAGGCGATACTGTGGTGGTGAAATGGATTGCCACTTATCCGTTTTCGAAAACGGGCAGGGTGGTGGAGAATCACATCACCGCCACTTTGCAGTTCCGCGACGGATTGATTTACCGGCACAACGATGTGTTTGATTTCCCGCGCTGGAGCCGCATGGCATTAGGCACAACAGGTGTGCTGTTTGGGCGGTTCGGTTTTTTGAGAAAGAAAGTTTCGGTCACCGCAATGAACGGGCTTGAACAGTTTATGAAAAAACAAGCCGGATGAAATCGGATTGCCGTTGTGTAAGATCAAGGTAACATTCTTGCCTGGACTTAACAGCTGTTGTAAAATCTAAACACTCCTGAAATTCGGTCCATTCACCGCTTTATGTTTTCCTGCTGTATCTTATTTATAAATACAGTTTAATCCGTTTTATGGTAGTAAATTTTTTCTAAAGTTGCGGCGGCTAAAAAGAATTTACTGCCGTTAGATTTTTTGGTGTGCTGCCTGTAGAAGATTAATAGTGTATCATTGCAACTCCCCCTTGATCATTTACACAAACCAAATGATCCATGAACCCATTTTTCCGTAACTCATTTTTTGCTGCCGTATTTACGTTATGCGTGCTGCAACTTCAGGCACAGGCTCCGTTTGTGCAGGCGTATTCTGCTTTTCCTGCTAATCAGGATCAGATTGAACCTTCGGCGATGACGCAATGTGCCAATTCAGATTTGCTGCTGGCCTGGACAGAAAATCCGGGTTTTCTGATTTCCAGTTTTGGTGTGATTACGCGCACTGCTTCTAACGGCAGTGTGCTCTGGTCGTCGAAACTTGATGATTTTGACACGACCACAAACATTACCATCCGTACCATAGGCGAAAACAGTGATGGTTCGATCTGGGTGTTTGGTCAGTTTGAGGAGTTTTCCAGTTTATTCTATAAAAATTATTTTGTGGCCGAACTCAGCGCCGCCGGTACGTTGAACTGGTCGAAATTTTACGAAGTAACCAATACCTATCTGGTGGGCAATCCCGGCTGTCATAAAATGTATGATGGAGGCTACATGCTCCGGCTTTCGTTTGATACACATGTACAACTCCTGCGCACAAATGCCAACGGTACGTTGCGTTGGGGTAAATTATACAGTACAGATACCACAGGTGCAAAATTCAGAGGGCGCGGTGTGGCCTTGCCCGATAGTAATTATGTAATTATCGGTAAAAGCGGCGATTTTCTTTCTTACATAAAAATTGATACAGCCGGCAATGTACTTACCAGTTACAGGATGCAGGGCTGGTGGAATCCCGGCGATGGTGTGCTGGGAGGTATCTCACTGTTGCAGGACAACAGTATTATGGTATCAGGCAGAAGTGATAATGATCCGTATCTGATGAAATTTGATCCGCAGGGAAATGTGGTGTGGATAAAAACCTATACATCCACCACAATCAATACCGATGTACTTTTTTATCTGATGCCTGCATCAAACGGAACGGTGTATGGTGCCGGTACACGTAATTCTCCGGTAAACATTTCAGCACTTGGTCAGCTGTTTCAGTTTGACACAAGCGGAAATGTACTGCAGGCTGCTGCCTGTATAGATAATACGATTGTACCATCGAGTTATTCATTGCCCATGCTGGGTAATGCCGATGAAATTTTTGTGCTGGAAAACGGAACGGCACAGGGAGCTGCAACCCGGTTGTATAAAATTGGCAGTGTGTTGGGTGCCGCCTGTAATATGCAGGATATCACCACAACCATTACAACCCATACACCGCTGCCCCCGCAACCGGTTATTTACACCCGGTCAGATGGCTGGACCGTGGGCCGCGATTTTTCGTTTACGCCGTTTGCTCTTATCGCCACGCTTCAATGCAATGCCACAGGTGTAAATGAGTCGTCGGTAAATGAAGCAATGACACTTTTCCCCAACCCTGTACAGTCTGGCGGCGTGGTTACATTTACAGCTGCAGGCACCACTGCGTGGCAGCTTACCGATGCCGCCGGCCGCACCGTACTTAATGACCAGACTACCGGCGGCACTGTACAAATTTCACTCAGCCAGCTCAGCAGCGGCGTGTATGTATTTACAGCACACAATGAAAACGGCCAGCTGCAAAACCGACAGAAGCTTATTGTTACGCAGTAGGCTAAGCCAAAGCCCACAAAAAAAGCGGAGCTCCAAACGGGCCCCGCTTTTTTATTTGATGAGCAGCAATTAGTCGCGCGGAATTTGTTTGAGCTGTGCTTTCAAACGCTTTACTTCCTCTTTAGCCGCATCGGCTTTTTTCTGGTAGTCGGCCACAAGGCTTGCGGCTCCTTTTGACTTGCCGAAGAAGCCGAGATTGGTTTCGAGCGTGTTAATTTCATGCTCGAGGCGTTTGATTTTTTCCTGAATAGCCACACGTTCGCGGTACAGCTGATCGCGGCCTTTATCGGTTTGCTGGAGCTGCTCGTAGCGCATTTTCTGGAGTGCACTGTCGTCGCCGCCCGCTTTTTCGCGGAGCTTGTTGTACAATGTGTCCATTGTTTCTTTCCAGCTGTCGTCTAAGCGGCGGCGGTCGTCGCGCGGTACGCCGGGCAGCTGCTGCCAGCGGTTTTGCAGGTCGTGCAGTATTTTGCGCGCCTCGCTGATGTCGTCGGGCAGCTGTGTATCGGCGGCTTCTTTAATCAGTGTTTCGCGCGCGGTAACGTTTGCTTTGAGTTCGGCATCGGCCGCGGCAAACTGTTCGTTGCGGGCGTTGAAGAACGCATCAGACGCGGCTTTGAAACGTGCCCAGAGTTTATCGGCCTGCTTGCGCGGCACCGGACCTACTTTTTTCCAGTCGTCCATGAGGCGCTTGTAGGCATTGGCCGTGTTTTTCCAGTCGGTGCTGGTGCTCAGTTTTTCGGCTTCTTCGCAAAGGCGTACTTTTTCGTTGAGGCTGCCTTTGAAGGCTTCGCGCTGCTTCATGTAGAAGCTTTCGCGGTTGCGGAAAAAGTTCTGGCGCGATTCGCGGAAATGCTTCCAGGTGCGGTCTTCGTCGGCCTTGGGCACAAAACCAATTTTGCGCCAATCGGCAAACAGGCCTTCCACCACGGCGTTGGCATCCTGCCAGGCTTTGTGACTGTCGTACTGCTTGGCGGCTTCTTCGTCCATGCGTGTGCACAGCGCCAGTTTGAGCTGGAGGTTTGCTTCCTGCTCTTTCTTCACGTCAAGCATCATGGCCTCGCGACGGGCGTGCACAGCGTCGGAAGCAGCTTTGAAGCGTTCCCACAGTGCATCGTTAACTTCTTTGGGCGCAGGGCCGATTTCGCGCCAGTTTTCGTGCAACTGATGCAGGCGGTCGAGTGCGCGGCGCACCGAGGCTTCTTCTTTCAGTTCTTCGGCCTTGCCAATGAGTTCTTCTTTCAGCTCCTGATTCTTCTTCATATCAAGCTCGCGCAGTTCGCGGCTGATCTTGAGTACATCGAAGAAGCGGTTCTGGTGGTGCTGCCAGGTTTGCCACAGTTCCTGCGACTGAGCCTGTGGCACGGGACCGATGGCGCGCCAGCGGTTTTGTATGTCCTGCACTTTTTCAAATGCTTTCTGCATGCTTTCGCTCGACTCGGCCAGATTTTTGAGTTCTTCAATCAGGCCCTGCTTTTGCTGCAGGTTGCGGTGCAGATCAAGTTCCTTTTTACGGCGATATTCGGCACGGTTGCGGTTGTAGTTGCGGATGAGTTCTTCGAACCGTTCGGCCTCATGGTCGGGCGCGGGCTCAAACGTATCGTTTTCGTCTTCGCGTGTGGCTTCCCATGTGCGGCGCTTGGCCTCCATTTCCTCACGCACCAGCTCGCGGAAGGTTTCCTTGAGCCGCTGCACGGTGCCACGGATGGGTTCAATTTCGCCTGTGCCTGTTACTTCGGCCAGTTTGTGAAGCAGTTGTGTTTTCGACAACCCCGAGAAATCTTCTGCCGGATGCAGTTCATCATGCGGTTCATCGTGCTGCTCGTCGCCTTGTTCGGCAACCGTTTCCGGGGCGAGCTCCGGCTGCGGCGTGGTTTCGCCTGCATTGTGAACCGGGTTTACTGCTTCATTTTCCGGAAGCGTGTGTTGGCCTTCGTTAGTTTCCATAGTTGTGAGAATGAAAAACCTTGTCGTGCCGACAAGGTCCGTTGCGCATAGTTGGTTTATTTGCCCCAAAAATAACAAGAATGAAGGTTTGTAAGGCACGACAGGTGTTTTTTTTGTAAAAATGCGGGAGGGGGGGATTTTTGCGCCCGGGATTGAGGCGGCGGCTGCGGCGGTGGCGGGCCTGCAGCGCCGCAGCGAGGAGGCGACCGGAGGAAGCCACCACAGCGCGAGCGATGCAAGCCCGCCAACGCTGTACCACAGCCGAAAGCCCGGAAGTACAGAAGCGCCGCGAAAGCGTGTACTGCGGCGTCCAGAAAACTTCTGCTAACTTTACCACATGAAACTTCAAAACTTCACACAGGGTGCGTGGACCGAAGGCGCAGGCACCGGAACCGAATTATATAATGCCGTAAACGGCGAGGTAATAGCCACCGCCACCACCGCCGGAACAGACTTTAAAGGCATGCTGCAGTATGGCCGCACCGTAGGCGGGCCTGCGCTGCGTAAAATGACATTTCACGAGCGTGCGCGCATGCTCAAGGCACTGGCGCAGCACCTGAACGAAAAGAAAGCCATTTTCTACGCGCTTTCATCGGCCACGGGCGCTACCAAAGGCGATTCGTGGATTGATATTGACGGCGGCATAGGTACCATGTTTGTGTTTGCCTCCAAAGGCCGCCGCGAACTGCCCAACGAACGCTTTGCGGTTGACGGCAAGCCCGAACTCCTCTCGAAAGGCGGCACCTTTATTGCGCAGCATATTTACACGCCGCTGCAGGGTGTGGCCATTCACATCAACGCATTCAATTTCCCCTGCTGGGGCATGCTCGAAAAAATTGCAGTAAACCTGCTGGCCGGTATGCCCTGCATAGTGAAACCCGCCACCAGCACCTCGTTCCTGGCCGAAGCCATGGCCAAGGAAATCATTGCCTCAAACCTGCTGCCCGCCGGCGCTTTTCAGTTTCTGGCCGGCTCTACCGGCGATTTGCTGGAGCATGTGTGTGAGCAGGATGTGGTAACGTTTACCGGCTCGGCCTCCACGGGCCGCAAGCTCAAGTCGATGCCGTCTATCATTAACAACAGCGTGCGTTTTAACATGGAGGCCGACTCGCTGAACTGCTGCATCCTTGGCCCCGATGCCACGCCCGATACCGAAGAATTCAAGCTGTTTGTGAAAGAAGTGGTGCGCGAAGTAACCGTGAAAGCCGGACAAAAATGCACCGCCATACGCCGCGTAATTGTGCCCGAAAACCTGGCCGAAGCCGTGATGAATGCCGTGAAAGACCGCTTTGCCACCAACATTACCGGCGACCCGAACACAGAAGGCGTGCGCATGGGCCCGCTGGCCAGCCGCGATCAGGTGGCCGATGTGAAGGAAAAAGTGCAGCAGCTGATGACCGCCTGCGAACTGGTGTACGGCAACTACGACAGCCTTGAAGTAAAAGGCGCCGACAAGCTCAAAGGCGCATTTTTCCCCGCCACGCTGCTGTGGTGCGCCAAGCCGTTTGCGACTGATGCGCCGCACTCGGTAGAAGCCTTTGGCCCGGTGACTACAGTAATGCCGTACAAAACCACCGACGAAGCCATTGAGCTGGCCAAAATGGGCCGCGGCAGTCTGGTAGGTTCAGTATTTACTGCCGACGATGATTTTGCAGCCGAAGTGGTGCTTGGCGCGGCCTGCATGCACGGCCGCATGCTGGTAATTAACCGCGACTGTGCCGGCGAAAGCACCGGACACGGCTCACCGCTCGGGCACCTTGTGCATGGCGGCCCCGGACGTGCGGGCGGCGGCGAAGAAATGGGCGGCATACGCGGCGTGTATCACTACATGCAGCGCACGGCCGTGCAGGGTTCGCCCACCACACTCTCGCGCATTGCCAACCAGTACCTGCCCAAAGCCGCGCAGAAGGAAGACCGCGTGCATCCGTTCCGCAAACATTTTGAAGAACTGGAAATAGGCGAAACGCTGGTTACCGCCAAACGCACCGTAACCGAGGCCGATATTGTAAACTTCTCCAACGTAAGCTGGGATCATTTCTACGCCCACACCGATGCTACTTCGCTTGAAGGCACCGTGTTTGAAGGCCGCGTGGCGCATGGCTATTTCATACTCTCGGCCGCAGCCGGTTTGTTTGTGGATGCCAAAAAAGGCCCGGTGCTGCTGAACTACGGTTTGGATGAATGCCGCTTTACCAAGCCGGTGTATCCCGGTTCCACCATTGGTGTGCGTTTAACGGTGAAGGAAAAAGTAGATCAGGAAAAACGCAACCCCGAAGACATTGCCAAAGGCATTGTGAAATGGGTGGTGGATGTATATGACGAAACCGGCGAAACCGTGGCCATTGCGACAATTCTTACGATGGTGAAAAAACTCAATCAAAACTAAGCAGCATTATGGCTGAAAACGAATTACAGACGCTGATCCGCGGCATGAAACACATCCGCGGCATGTCGGCCGGAATGCTGAAAAAACTGAATGCACACGAAGGTTTCGACCCGAAGCGCATTTTTACGGTTGGCAATGATCGGCTGAACACCGTTTACTGGCTTACCGCGCACATTGCCTGGGCCGAAAACAATTTAGTATTGCGCGCCACCGGCGGCCCCAATCCGGAGCTGCCGTGGTTAAAACTCTTCGGCCTCGGCAAACCGCCTGAGGAAGGCGAAACCAACGGTCCCTCGTGGGAAGAGGTGCAGGCCGGTTTTGCAAAAGTACACGAGCTTGCGCTCGCGCATCTCGCTACGCTTGATGCGGAGGTGCTGGCGCAGCCCAATCCAACCGGCTTTACGTGGGCGGGGGAAGGTGATATCCGTACTTCAGTGCGGCATCATGTTATGCATGAAGGGGTGCATACCGGGCATTTGAGTTGGCTTTGTAAACTTCACGGAGTGAAGTTGATTTGAGCACCCTGTCTCGGTTCGACTCCGCTCACCGTGACAGAGAGCATTGTACGTTTCTATTAACTTTTCGATTTATATGTTATCACATTTTCTCTGAACAAATACGCTTCTGAGGAACCTAAGTCAACCATTTTGTTAAGTATCCAGAGATAATCGTCTATTAGTTTTTTATTACTCTTTATTTTTGAAACGTGATTGTAAAAAAGTCGTTTAATCATCCTTTCCGCCGCAGGGGATGTTAATGATGAAGTTGTATTTATATCGACTTTGAAAATTTCTACTAACCAACTTATACCGTATGGTAAAAATGTTTGTTCACCAGCAGTAGAAAATAAATTCAACATAGATTGAGTTCTTGTAGTACCTAAATCCTTAACCATTTGAGAATAAAAATCTTTCTTGTTTTCAAATGCCTTCCAGTGCATTGAATCTTCTTTCCATTCAATATCAAAAAAGAGTTGCGGTGTAAGATATAATTTTCCACTATCTTTTATTCTTTCAAAGAGGTACTCCCAAATATTCCAAAAGTTATCAATTAGTTTTTTGTTGAACACTTCATTTATCGATTCTGCAATTACTTTGTCTAGTCTTCTAATAATATACTCTAGAATATTTGAAGCAAAGTTATAAAGATCGTTTCTGCCCTTCCAAAGTTTGAAATCGCTTTCATATAAAGGATTAAGAATTAAGTCAAGTACAGTTTTTGAAAACTGGATGTCTGCATAGAGTAACAAATCTCTAATATATAACTGTGCATCATGTATTTCTTGAAATTGTAACTTTTCTTCATTTCTGTGTTGGTTGTAATAGTGATCTTCTTCAATAGTTATTTCATGTGTTATTAATTGAATGAACTGTTGAATGTAATTAGTAAATATTTTGTCATTTGTTGTATATGGAATAATTACAAATGCTCTTTTAAGAAGATACCCTTCGTATTTTTTTAAGTCAAGTGTTAATATATTGATAGTTAGATCGAGATTTTCGGATTGTTCTTTAATATATTCTTGCTCTTTTAGTTTATATTCTTCGTGTTTCTCATGATCATAATAATCGTGAGATTCTTGATTATTCTTTTTGAATTCCGAGAATTTGATTAAGCAATACCAAACTCTTTTTGCTTCTTCTGGGTATTTTTCAAAAAAAACGGTTCTGACATATTCGAGAAATCGATTAGCCTCAAAATCGTTAAATGGTGCAGATATAGTATAAGTCATTAGGAAAATCAAATCATTTAATTCTTTTTGATTTTTTGTATTAGCAAACAAGTAATGGTATGAAGAAAGTCCAATTTCTTTTTCCATAAAATTATAATTCCGATTAAAATTTAAACTTGTATTGTAAACATCTTGTAAAATAGATTCGATCGATTCACGAATAGTCTTTAAACACCAGAGAGTTTGAGTTATATTCAATTCGTTATTTAAGTCCCTCAATCCAATTATAGCTGTGGTAAGATGCCTGTCATCAAGAAAATCACTCACTGGTTTTTTTGAGTAATAAATAAAACACTCATTCCATATCACATAAGATATTTGTTCAGAAGATTCATAGGCTTTGCGAATTATAGAGGAGAAATTAATAGAAATATTTTGAGCTTCAAAATGATTCTTATTTGAATCAATAAAATTAATAACATCATTATCATATTTTGGCTGAAATAAATAACTGCCTAATTTTTCATTTTTTTCATGAATTTCCCATTTTCTTAAATCAATTTCGGTTAATAGTTTTTTCCAGATAATATCTTCGTTATTAATTCTTGACTGCATTCTATCGAACAGTTCGTGGATTTTAGTATTCATCATCCGTATATTTAATTGATAGTCAATAATGAAGTCAATAAGCCCACGTAAATATTTTTTTCTATAAGGCAATTGATTTGATTCCCATCTTTCCATTTGAGCAAATGGAATTTTATTATCTATTGTTGCAAGTGAAGAAGATTCTTGAAGTGCCCGACTTAAATCCCATTCGTAGAATTCTTCTATTGATAGCAGTGGTAACATCGCTTCTTCAACTTCTTCAGGATAAGCAATTGCAATGCTTGTTAGAACTCCTGCTATTGAAACATTGTTGCTATGAAGGAGTAGGTAATTAAACATAAATTTTAAATTTCTCTTGCTAAAAACTGTTTTTGCTGCTGCTATTTCTAAAAGATATTTTTCCAAACTCATTAATAATGACTCAATCGCGGAATGTGTAACACTTACACCTCTGTATGCAGCCCATAATTCCCACGCTGCCCATTGCTTTACTTTTGTCCCATCGTTTAATTCAATCTCAATTTCGATGAATTGATACTTCTTATTACATTCGGCTTTGACATAAAAATCAATAGAGTAATTAATGATTTCAGTTACGAACTTCAAACCAATAAGAGGGTGATAACAAAGAAGAGTATAGAGTGGTGTTTTATAAATTCCTGAAGGAGAAAAGTTATACTGACTCTCTAATCCCCAGCACTCGTCTCTGTCTAATCGCCCGCCATTAATCATTGATGTTAAACTCTTGTGTTCTGAATTTTCATCAACCTTTCTAAATATCCATTCTCTCCACGCTGTTTTAACAACCAATTCGGGAAGTTCTTGAATTAAAATATGATTACCTAAACCTGAAATACAGCTATCAATTACCTTTGTATAATAGGAACTTAGCCTCCATGAGTCACTATATTTTTTGTTCTTGAAAGCACGTTCAATTAAGTCATTTATTTCAGATTGACAAATCGGTGCTAATTCAAATAGCTGAGAAACGAGTTCTTGGGGTTTATCCCTAACAATTCCTTGCTCCCAAAACTGATCGCCTGATTCAATCTGCTTTAAGTAGTATATTACGATATATTTTACAGCTAACATTTCTTGTTCATCAGTTTGAGAACGCTGAAACATTAGACGATAATTCCAGTCTGAAATGAAGTTGCAAATAGAACGAATTAGTAAATTTATTTTTGTGATATGCTCTTTAAGAAAATACATCATTTCTGTCCAACCTGAACCAATCGGAAGGAGTATTGAAAAGTTGTTTCTATTTAAACTGCTCTCTTTGCAAGCGGTTTTTATCAAATGAATACATCTATTGAGAAAACTGAAATAGGTCTTTTCATCAAGCAACTCTTTTTCAAATGCTGAAAAGAAAGAGGCACAATTGTCAGATTTAAAAACAGCAATCAAAATTTCATCTGCCCAATATCCTTCAATTGAATTATCTGAAATCGTTGCTCTTATGAGTTCATTTATTTTGTTGCTATCATCAATTAAATAATCTTCAATCCAAAGTCTGAAAGCCCTTCTTATCGCTGGCTCATTACCTAAATTGTCAAAAAACTCTTTCGGATTTGGAAACTCCTCGTACTTTGATGAAACATATTTTACCAATGCCCAATCTTCTAAAATATCGTGAGTTGGAGAGTATCTTCTATTATTGTTTTCTTGAAAAATAATTTCATCGTTCTCTAATAAATCAATCGCTTCTTTATCTCCGGTTTCAGCTCTTGTAAATAGCTTCATTTCTTTAGCACGATTAATTGCTATCTCCATGAAAGCATCCTCTCTTTTTGCAGGAAATCCTTTTATTCTATTTGTTGAATCCTTTACAAGTGAATTCCATAATTTTTCCTTGAATTCTGTTAGAGAAATGTTGGTGTAATCATCATCAGATTTACTTAATGCTGAAATTGCAAAGTCAAGATATTTTGGGCTTTGCAGTAGCTTTTTGATTTTCTCATTTTTGAGAACACCTTTTAGTTGAGGGAATTTTTCAGCAACAATATTTAGTTCAGTTTCGTCAAGCGGCAACACTTCTGCTCTACCTAATTCTTTTTTATCAATTCCAAATTTTTGAGTTATCAAGTCAACTGCATACTTTCTTGATGAACCAATAACATTTATGTCTGGAAATTGTTTAAGTAAAGCAAGCAGTTGTTTGAATGCACATTCAGGGTCTGCTTCAAGAAGTTTTTCTAAACTGTCAATGAAAATTATTTTTTCAGGAATGAGTGAGATGCAAGAAAAAATATCTTGTAAAGTTTCATTTACACCTTGACTGGAAAAAACATTTGCAATGTGTGGTTCACTAAACTGGTCTGCTCTGAAAACAAAAATGCTTGCATAAGGGTACTCACTTTTCAGAACATCTTTTATTTCGGCTGATTTTCCAACGCCTGGTTTTCCTGTGACAATTGTGAATTGAAAACTGTTTACTGACTCTGTTATCGTCTGACTGATTTTTTTCCTTTCAAGATGAAATCCGTCAATTGTGCTTTTGAGAGGCAGTAGAACAACTTCACTGTCGCTTCTTAATTTCTCAATAGATTTAAAATAAGGGATAAGTTTTTTTGGGTTAAAATATTTATAGAGTTCTTCTTCTTGAATACTGGCAGTCGTAACGCTGCCTCCGTCTTTATTTAGTTTAGAAACGAAAGAAGAAAGTGAAGCCCAAATTTCTTTTTCGTTGACAGTGGTTTCACTGTTCTTGCATAGTTTGATTAGATTGAAAAAGTATATTTCATCTATACTGTTTTGATTTGTAAAATCATATTCTAAAATATCAAAGCATTTTAAGAATTCCCAAATTTCTTTATCTGTTAATGTTGTGTTGTTGTTTACCTTCTTTAGGCTTTCTCTAAAAACATCTAATCGTTTTTTCTTTCCTTTAATTCTGTTTGCTTCTGTTACAAAATCCGTTTCAGTTGCATGCGTGTTTGCCCAATCTAAAAGTGACTTTAAATGGTTTCTTTCTTCTTTTGTGAAACCGCTTTTGACAATTATTAACCTGTCCTTTGCTTTATCAAATAGAGCAGTGTTGTTATAGTCTTTCCAAAATGCTTCAATCACTTCTTTGAAAAGAGCATTGTCTGCTGTGAATGTGATGTTGTTCTTTATCTGTACTAACAATCTATGTTGTCCAATAGCAGATTTTGCTACTACTAATAAGTCGTCTGTTTCATACCCTCTATTTGTCGTTTGAAATGCAACTTCAATAATTTCATTTGCAAAATTCAATGGTGCATTGCCCCGAATTATCAGTGTTGTTAGAAACGCTGTTTGAATGGCTTGTTCAAAGTTAGTCCCTCCACCTCCTTTTTGAAATACACTTCCTTTATCAGACATGTTAAAAATTAGTTATAGGATAAAAGAATTAATATCCATCACTCCACCACCAATCTATTCCGCGCCACCAACTTCCCGTCTTTCCGCACCTGCACTTCATAAAACCCGGTATTCCACGCTGCGGTATTGAGCATAAACTGATTACCGTTTACCTGCTGCTCCAGCACCACACGGCCTAATCCGTCAGTCACCATAAGCGTGCCGTTTTGAATGCTTTCGGGCCAGCTCAGTGTGGTTTGGTGGCTGGCGGGGTTGGGATAGATGCTGAGGTGCGCAATGACAGGCTGCGCGGCTTCCTCGCCGATGCTGTTGAGTACCGACGACACGCCGTTGGCATAACAATACTCGCCGGGCACAAGCGAATCAATTGAAAAGTAACCATACTTTGACGATGCTGCTGAGCCGATAATTGTTTTGGTGTAGCGCGGGAATTCCTGCCAGTTTGTGCCTGCATTGGGGCGGTAGAGCAGAATTACGCTGTCGCCGTTTACGGGCATGAGGTCGTTGTCGAACCAGCCGGCGGGGCCGTTGAGCGAGGAGGTGCGGCCATCGTAATACATGCGCGCATCGGTGCTGAAGCCTGCGGGCCACACACCGCCCACGGTGAAATAGCGGCCCTGCCCGAGGCGGTAGTTGTTGGGGTTGTTCTGCATCGGATCGGGTGCAGCCCAGTGGTGGATGATGTGAACAAGTGCGGTGTCGGGCGCTGCGGTTACCGTAAGGTTTATGCGGCCCAGCGGGAAGTTGTGTGCGCCGGTGGTGGAAATTTCTTTGCTGTCCTCACTTGTGGCATCGCTGAGTTTGTTGGCGTAGTCGATGGCGGCATATACCGGCTGAAAAGGCACAGTATAGTTCACATTTGTGGTAACGCCGTTGAGAAACAAAAAGCCGGTGTATGTTTCGCCGGCTGCGCCAAAGAACGTAACCTCCAGCGGCACATTGCTGTAATAGTTTGGCGCACCACGCAGTTTTTGCTTCACATAAATGCGTGAATTCACAAAAGGCGGAGTACCGCTGTACTGCACCGAATCAATAGAAAAGTGCGGAAAGCCGGGGTTGAACACCCAGTCGTTGAAGAAATTGTTGAGGTAGGTGAGACCGGTGGCAGCAATGAGGTTATCGCGGAAATCTTCGCTGCTCACGTCTTTAAACTGACTTTGTGAAAGGTGGTAATTCAATCCTACCTTAAACAGCGAATCGCCCATGTAGCCGCGCAGTGTGTGTGCCACGTCAGAGCCTTTTTGATACACATGATCGCCATAGGTGTAGGCATGCGGCACGCCTGAAACAGCGCGGTAGCCGCCTTCGCGCAGGTGCACGTAGTGAATAATGTCGTCGTGATTATCGCGTATGCCCTGCTGATACACGTCGTAGCCATACACGTATTCCTGAAATATATAGCCCGAATACGTGGCCCATCCTTCGTTGAGCCACATGTCTTCGGCGGTGCGGCAGGTGGCTAAATCGCCCCACCAGTGGTGTGCAAATTCGTGCGCCATGAGCACGGCTTCGTAGGTGAGCGAGCCGTTTGCGGCCACGCGCGGATAGGCAATGTTTGTGGCGTGCTCCATAGCGCCGCTGCTGAACGGCACCAAACAGTAGCCAATGCTGCTGAACGGATGCGGCGCATACATGGCTTCAAATGCATCAATGCACTGCGGCAAATTCACAAATGAGTTTTTCATGGGCGTGGTATCGGCCGGTAAGGCAACAAGGCGGATGGGAATGGGGCCGTTTACACCGTTGTGCTGCCAGTTTACCTGCGTATATGCGGCCACGGCTACCGAAGCAAGGTAAGTGGGAATGGTCTGGTTCATTACCCAGGTGCGGGTGCGGAAGCCGGCCACATCGGTAGTATCGTTTACCAGTGTACCGTTGCAATAGGCCAGGCGGCCGCTGTTGGTGGTAATCTCAAAACGGTAGGTGGCACGTTCTACAAAGTTGTCGAAACAGGGATGCCACACGCGGCCGTAGTTGTGCGGATCGGCATCAAAGCCTACGCCGAGGTTGAATGCGTAGCCGCTCTGAAAGTAAAAGCCGCCCCAGCCCGATGCATCTGTTTCGGGGTGGCCGTGGTACCACACGGTTACTTCTGAGGTATCGCCTGTGTTCATGGTGGCAGGTAGCGTAATGCGCAGCAGTGTGTCGTTGTATGTATAGCCGAGTGCGCCGCTTGAGTGTGTCACAGAATCGACAGTTAGTTCAAGCAGATCGAGCGGAAGCAGGCTCACGTTGTTCATGCGCGCGGCAAAGCGTACCGATGTATTGCCACTTATTTGCTGGTTGGTAAAATCGGTAATATTCAGGCGAATGGTGTAGTTGAGAATGTCGATAGTATCGCTGCGCGAGTTGGTGTTTACCGAGGAAAACGACGCGGGCAGCTGCGCAGCCTGACGAAGCTGCTGACAGGTGTGAGGCTGCTGGGCTGTGGCAGTGAATGCACACAGCAAAAATAATACAGTAAAAAGGCGCATAAGTTGTTTCGTGCTTTCTACTAAGATAAGCATTGTTTGCATTGGAAAATTAATAGCAACTGATACGTTTTAGTTTATTATATTTGTTTTGACGAACACTTATACGATACACATGAATTTCAAACGTTTACTATTCATTGCGTCCGTATTGCTCACTGGTTTTTCTGCAAGCGCAGCCCCGGGCGATACCACACACGTAACCACACACAACCAGACATTGGTGGTGACCAACCCCAGCACCGGCTGGAACGAATATCCGGTGTGGGCGGTGTTTCCGGCGCAGAGTATGAATTACCGCAAAGTGCTGGTATCACTCGAAATGAAATGCCCCACTAACCAGAACTGCGGCGAGTGGGATTATATAGACCGTGTGATGATGCGCCGCAAAGGCGGTGTAAACCAGCCTTCGCTCGATCTTGAATTAGTGCGTTTCATTACACCTTACGGCAATACGTTTAACGGCAGCTGGCGTTTTGGCTGGGAAATAGACATTACCGATTTTGCCCTGCTGCTGCACGATTCGGTGGAAATTGGCTACCAGCACACCGGCTACGAAACCAATGTAGGCCGCGGCTGGCTTGTGACGCTTGATTTCCAGCTTGTGGAAGGCACGCCCGTGCTGCCTCCGCTGGGCTATCAGGTACTGCTGGCCAACGGCGGAACCTACGGCGGCACACCGTCTATCGAATCGGTACTTACACCGGATACGGTAACGATGGGGCAAAACACGCAGATTGCCAAAATACGCATGAACCACACCGGCCACGGTGCCGATGCGCAATACTGCTCAGAGTTTTGCGACAAGTACCGCGATCTGATTATTGACGGGGTGAATGTGGAGCGTTTTCAGCGCTGGCGCAAATGCGGACACAACGCACTCTTTCCGCAGGGCGGCACCTGGGTTTACGACCGGGGCAACTGGTGTCCGGGGGCAATGGTAAATCCCAACCACTGGCAGTTTGCGGTAACACCGGGCTCTACGCATGTAATTAATGTGGACATGGAACCCTATTCGGGCAACGGACAGGCAAACGAAGTATTTACCAGTTACCTTTTTGAGTACGGCGCGCCTTCAAACGCAAACGATGCCGGCATTGACGAAGTAATGCGACCGAGCACGAAATACGAATTCGGGCGTATGAATCCGATCTGCTCATCGCCTGTAATTATTCTGCGCAACAACGGCGGCAATGCACTTACCACAGCCACCATCAGCTACGGCTTTATTGGCGGACCGGTGAGCACGTACAACTGGACCGGCAATCTGGCCACCAATGCAACCGATACGGTTGATCTGGGCGGTGTAATTATACCTCCGTTTGGTGGCGGCGCGTTCAAAGCCTGGATTGTGAATGTAAACGGCGGTGCCGATCAGTACAATTACGACGATACAATTACTTCGATGAGTAATTCGGTGACCAGCTATTGGGAAACATCAATTTACCTTGAGCTGCGCACCAACAACGAAAGTAATATGGAAAACAGCTACGAACTGCTTGATGGCAGCGGCAACGTGGTTTACAGCCGTGCGCTGGGAACCATGAGCAACAACACCACTTACAAAGACACGTTCAACCTCGCCCCCGGCTGCTACCGTTTGCGCATTCACGATATGGATGCGTTTGGCGGCGACGGCCTTTCGTTCTGGGCCAACTCCTCGGGCGGTTCGGGCTATTCGCGCTTGCGTCGTGTGTCGAACGGCGGCATCATACGCAGTTTCCCTGCCGATTTCGGTTCCATAATCGACTTCAGCTTTACCGTAGGCATTGTAAACAGCGTGGAGGAAAACAACGCAGCTGCGATGGTGGCTGAAATTTATCCGAATCCTTCTGCCAACGGACAGTTTACCATTGCACTCAGCAACACACCCAACGCTCCGGTAAACGTAGAAGTATTCGACGCCACCGGCCGTCTGGTACACAGCCAGCGAAGCTCATTTACCAACTCACAACTACAGCTTGATCTGGGCACACAGGCCAGCGGGTTTTACATAGTGAAAATTGCCGGTGAAGATTTTGTCATTACGCAGCGTGTGATGGTTGGGGAGTAGCAGTAACAACTGTTGCGTCTCGGCTCCGCTTGACGTGACAGTTGTGTAGCAAGTTCAGCCTCATGAAAATAAAACAAGGGCGGCACTTTTCGAGTGCCGCCCTTGTTTTTAGTGATGATATGAACGCAATTAATTATGCTCATCCGTTGTCATTTCGAGTATCCGCAGGAAATGCGGGGGAGAAATAACATTTACGCCTCCTGCAACTCATACATGGAAGCACGCAGCGCCTTCACTTCCGGATCGCTGATGTACTCATCGTAAGTAACCATCTTATCAATAATGCCTTTGGGGGTAATTTCGATGATGCGGTTGGCTACGGTTTGCATGAACTCATGGTCATGCGAAGTGAAAAGCACAATGCCTTTGTAGTCTTTGAGCGAGTTGTTGAATGCGGTAATCGACTCAAGATCGAGGTGGTTGGTGGGCTCGTCGAGCATGAGTACGTTTGCCTGAAAAAGCATCATGCGCGAGAGCATGCAACGCACTTTTTCGCCGCCCGAAAGCACGTTTACCTGCTTGAGTGTTTCCTCGCCCGAGAAAAGCATTTTGCCGAGGAAGCCGCGGATAAATGTTTCGTCTTTGTCTTTTGAATACTGACGAAGCCAGTCCACCAGATTGTCTGTGCCGCTGAAATACTGGCTGTTGTCGTTGGGCAGGTAGGCGGTTTGAATGGTTTGGCCCCATTCCACGTTGCCGGTATCAGGCGTTTCTTCGCCGGCAATGCAGTCGAAGAATTTGGTAATGGCCAGATGATCGCGTGAGAGGATGCCGATTTTATCGCCTTTTTTCAGACGCAGATCAATGTTGCTGAAGAGCAATTGTCCTTCGACCGATTTGCTGAGGTTTTCGATGTTGAGAATCTGGTCGCCGGGTTCGCGCTGCATCTGGAAAATGATGGCCGGATACTTGCGGTTGCTGGCGGGCATTTCGTCGATATTCAGTTTATCGAGCAGCTTTTTACGGCTGGTGGCCTGACGCGATTTGGACGCGTTGGCGCTGAAACGCATAATGAAGTCCTGCAGTTCCTTGCGTTTGTCTTCCACCTTCTTGTTCTGGTCGGCACGCTGGCGCTGGGCCAGTTGCGAAGCCTGATACCAGAAGGTATAGTTGCCCGAATAGAGCGAAATTTTGCGGAAGTCGATATCGCAGATGTGCGTACACACGGCGTCGAGGAAGTGACGGTCGTGCGAAACAACGATTACAATGTTGGGATAATCGGCCAGAAAGTCTTCTAGCCAGGTAATGGTTTCCACGTCAAGGTCGTTGGTAGGCTCGTCGAGCAGGAGAATATCGGGGTTTCCGAAAAGAGCCTGCGCCAGCAGCACGCGTACTTTTTCCTTACCGCTGAGTTCGTTCATGAGGCGGTGGTGGAACTCTTCGCGCACACCGAGTTTGCTGAGCAGGTCGGCGGCTTCGCTGTCGGCATTCCAGCCGTTCATTTCGGCAAATTCGGCTTCCAGTTCTGCGGCACGGTTGCCATCGGCTTCGGTGAAATCGGCCTTGGCGTAAATGGCGTCTTTCTCCTGCATTACTTTCCACAGCTTTTCGTTGCCCATCATTACCGCCTGCAGCACGGGGAATTCGTCGTACGCAAAGTGGTTCTGTTTGAGCACCGACATGCGCAGGCCGGGAGAAATGTTTACGCTGCCTTTGTTGGGCTCAATTTCGCCGGAAAGGATTTTGAGGAATGTGGACTTACCGGCACCGTTGGCTCCGATTACTCCGTAGCAGTTGCCGGGAGTGAATTTGAGTTCCACTTCGTCGAAGAGAACGCGTTTACCGTATTGGAGCGTAAGGTTTGAAACTGTAATCATGGCTGTGCGATATGCGTGAAAACGGCCGCAAAGGTACGGATTTTCCGGGTATTTAACTGCACCTGAAGGTTTGAATAGATAGCCCGGGGTGAACGGAAAGCCCGCAACGGGTAAAAGGTTGTTGAAGGTACAATTGGGTGAGGACTTGGAGTGAGCACCGGAGCAGCAGATTTTGTAATGCACCGGAGGTTCGCTCCTCATTTTTTTACTCTTATATCCCCACCAGCAGTGAAATATTCAATCCGCTCTGGCGGATAAAATAATCGGTTGAAATGCTGCGGAAGCCGTGCAGGTAAAGTACGCCGAGTTTGAGCGGAAGATTTTGGGTGGTATTCAGTTTTACTTCGGCACCGGCGCAAAGACCAAAGCTCACGCGCGAAAGCGGGAAGATCACCTCGCGCGAGCCTGTGACAACCGGATTGCCCAAAAAACTGCTGGTGGAAATGGTTTGAAACGTGTTGCGGTTGTTGTTGAGTATGCCGTGCGAGGAACAGAGTCCGGCCGAGATATTGATACGTCCGGCCTGATCAACCGTATAGCGGGCACGGAGTGTAATATTGCCCCAGAGCGAACGCCAGCGGGCATTTTCGTTTATGAGTTCGAGCGTACTGTTGCCCTCAAACGAGCGGCGGTAGTAGTAAATATTCTGGCGGTGATACGAGAAAAATGCGCTGAAGGCGACTGAAAACCGCGTATCGTCCTGATAGAGCTGAATGCCTGCATTGAAGCCCGGCTGAAAGCCTGCGTTACTCAGGCGCACTTCTTCCACATTGTTTAGCTGCTGCGCCTGATCGCGGTCGGGGTCGGTAGCGGCAAGCAGGGTGGCTACGGTGCCAACCTGAACCTCCCAGTTAAATACGGAATTGATTTGCGCCGCACCAAACATGGGCAACAGCAGTAAACACAAAACTAAACGATGCAGCATGACGTGAAAATTGAGATACTGAATCGTTTAGACGGGATGTATTCAGCTGTTGTAAATTACGAAATAAACGAAAGTGCCGGATCGGTTTAAAGCTCTTTTAATGAGCGCACCAGTTTGTTCATGGCCCGCTTGTAGCGCACCTCACGTTGGCGAAGGGTCCACGTGATTACCTGATAGTAATGTGTTTTACCCTGCGCAATGGAGTAGGTGTAGAAAAGATCAATCTTATCGGCTGTGCCGCTTACGGTGAAAATTTTTGCAGGCATGTTGTTTATTGTGGTATCCTGCACCATTGAAACCTGTGTGTTTGCCATATTTTTTTTCAGGTTGTCAATCACCACATCGGTGTAGCCGGTTACGTCCTGACTGATTTCCGATTCCATGCCGTTTTCGACAATTGCCGCATTAAACTCATCTGTTTTCTCATCAATTACCACTACATAAAACTCATCCACCAGATTGCCGTATTGCATAGATGCTTCGCCTTCAAGTTCTTTTAACGAGAGCGGTTCAAGCGGCTCGGGTATGGTGAGTGAATACTGATTATTTATGGTAATGGTTTTTACTTTCGGCTCTTTTTGGCAGCCCGTAAAAGAAAAGAGAATGAGTAAGGCCAGTGCAATATGTTTCATTGGGAAGAGGAAATATACAGGCCACAAGCTGGCCTGACGGGGTTTAACAGGTAATTAATTAGCTGCAAAAATAAACTTTTCTTCTTCACCGTAACGGGTGCGTGCGTGTTTTACCCGTGTGTAGCTTTTTTAATGAGTTTTTGTTTCACGAGCAGTGTTACGGCCAGCGTCATTTCATACACAAAAATGGGTAAAGCCAGCAAGAAGCCCGGTGCAGAAACCTGTTTGATGATGCCAAAAAGTTCGAGCAATGAAGCGATGAAAATGAACACCGCTGCAAGAAGCCCAAGTATGGCCAGCGGACGCGGTACTGTGCGCGAATGATAAAACACATAGCTGTATATGAATGTATTAATGCCCAGCATAAAGTTCGGACCGAGAATGAATGTCCAGTCGTGTAATGCTTTGAGTACAGCGCCGGTAGTTTCAAACGCCGCCACATCCGGTATTGTGGCGGCTGCAAATGCACTGCTGAGCGAAATAAGTCCCAGCACACTCAACAGCCCGGCCACAATAAACACCACTTCAAGTAAACGAAACACTACATAGCCGATGGCGAGACTGCTGTTGCTGGTTTTGAGTACCGGATAAAGCGAAAGCGCCGTACCCATAGCGGAGGCCGCCAGCAGCAGCTCAAACAATACGCCCAGCAGCACCGTGCCGGCCTGTGTGCTGCCCTGTCCCAGATAATTGGCATTTTGCAGCACAGGCGCGTAAAGTAATTTTCCGGCAATGGAAGTAATGGCGGCGGCAATAAAACAAAAGCCGGCCCAAAAGTATGCCCTGCGAAGTGTGGGCAGCGGTAATGCAGCAGGTGTGTTCATCGTATTCAGTTATCGTGTGGATACAAAGGGGGAAAAATGGTGGCCATTAAAACTGAATTTTATAACTCAGGTTGGGAAGGATTACACGCGCTTCATCGCGGTCGATGGTATTATTGATAGAGTTGTATTTGAAGCCATAAAAATCGCTCTGGCCGGTGAGGTTGAGGATTTTAAACGCAAACTCCTGTGTGGTGCGGGCTTTGTTTAGTTTGTAGCTGGTGGTGAAATGCACATTGAGCACAGCCGGTGCCTGAAGCGAGTAGGCATTTGTTTCGTTGTACAATACTGTGCGGGCAGCCATTGTGGCATCTGTATCTACAGGCGAGTAACGGTTGCCACCCTGATAGCTGATGCGGGCATTGATGCTGAATGTGTTTTGCTTGTTTTTACCGGTTTGCCATTCTTTGCCGCCCAGCACGTTCATCACATAGTTGCGGTTAAAACGCGTATTGCGCCACACACCATCGCCCCCACGGTAGCGCGAATCGAATACGGAAGCGGTGAACATGAAGTAATACCCTTTTGAAATGTATTTTTCAAGCGTCACATCCACACCCATGTTGCGGCCTTCGCCGGTGTTTTCAAGCTTTTCGGCAAAGAACCAGTCGGTTTGCAGGTTTATCATTGAAAATGAACTGTCGGCAATTACGGGCACACTGTACAGCCACTGGAAGTAAGGTTCTATTTTGAGATGCACAAGCTCCGACACGTTATAATCGTAGCTAAGTACAGCGTGATGGGCTTTGGTAAAATCGAGATTTTTGTTCACGGCCAGTTCACCGGTGGTAAGTGAGTTGTTGAAATAGAACGGAAGATTTTCGAGGCGGCTGTGCAGGCCGTAAGCTAATCCGGCCGAATGTTTTTTGCCCAGTGTGCGGCGCAACCCGATGCGAGGTTCAATTGTGTAGCGGCCGTTGAGTGTGAAGTATTGTGCATTGATGCCCGCATTCATTACCAGCTTTTCGGAAAGTATGTAAGACGAGCCGGTGAAGGCCGAAAGCAGTACGGCACTGCCGTTTGCGTTTACCAGTTCAACCGGTGTCTGCCCAATGGTATAGGCCTTGTTGAGCAGTATGCTGTAGTTCATAAACGTGGCCAGCATGCCGCTGCGGTTGCTGTGCCGGGCCGTTATTTTATTGTTGAGGATGGATGAAAGCACATAGTTTACGTTTTCGTATTTTATTGTGCTGTTGGGCTTCAGTTCCAGCGTGCTGTTGAGTGTTTGCGAAATCCACTGGCTTGCGTTGCCCGATGCGGCTAACGTAGTTTTGAGATATACCGAAGGATTGAAAAAGTATTTATGCGTAAGTCCGGCGCCGCCAATCTGCAGTTTCAGTTCGTCCTGCTGGCGACTATCGGCATAGAACCATTTTGTGCTGTCGGTGTTGGGTTTTTGACTGGCACCGTCAAGCAGCCCGATTCCCCATAATGAGAATGTGCCTGCTTTTTGCGTGGGAAAATTGAGTTTGAACGAAAGATCCTGATAGCGGATGGAGTTTGCGCCTTCGGGCAGCAGCGGAGCCAGCAGTGCCAGTGTAGAATTGCGGTAGTTGAACAGGTACGAAGCCTGGCCGCCTTTGCGGAAAGGTCCTTCCTGTGCCACATCAATGCCAATGAGTCCGGCCTGAAAGGTGCGTTCGCGTTTCTGGTTGTTGCCGGTGCGCAGGGCAATGTCGAATACGCCCGACACGGCATTGTTGTATTCGGCGGGAAAAGCGCCGGTGAAGAAGTCGGAGTTGGCCAGCATCTGACTGCTCAGGCCGGTGAGTATGCCCCCGCCGAATGCGCGTAAATCGCCGAAATGGTTGGGGTTTGGAATTTCAATGCCTTCCATTTTCCATTGCAGGTATTTCGGTGCATTGCCGCGCACAATGATGCCGTTTACGCCCGAGTTGGAAGCCACACCGGCAAAAGCCGAAGCCAGACGCGCCGGATCGTCAAATCCGCCGGCATAACGGTTGGCTTCATCCACGCTCAGCATGCGCGCACTAACGGTTGACATGGTATTGAGCGGCTGCTGCTTGTTTACTTCGGGCTTAATGGTAACGGTTTGCAGGTTGTAGGTGTTTTCCTGAAGCGCCACGGCCACAACGGTTTGTTTAGCCGAGCTCACCACCACTTCGCGCAGGTAAGCCACCTCGTAGCCTACACAGCTTATTTTTATGTCGTAGCGGCCTACAGGCACGGATGAAACGGAGAATGCACCGAGTGAATCGGTCTGGGCGCCCAGTGCGGGCTGCGTGTTCAGCAGCAGCACGGTGGCGTAGGGCACAGGCGCGTTTGAAGCCTTGTCGGTAACCGTGCCGCGCAGGGTTTGCACCGGCTGGGCGGTGAGGATAAACGTAGAGAAAAGGGTGGACAGCGTAATAATCAGTCGTAGCATAGAGCAGATTTGTTGCCTGCAAAATTCCCTACGCCGCAGCCCTGCTGCAATACTGATTAATCATTACGCCGCCCGGCAATCAGGCCAGAAGCCCGTATTTGCTGGCAAAACTTACCGCTTCAATAGAATTGTTGGCGCCCAGCTTTTCAAGTACGCGCTGCCGGTGTGTATTTACCGTGTGTACGCTGATGGCGAGTTTGTCGGAAATCTCCTTGCTCAGCAAGCCGTCCTTTACAAGCCGGAGTATTTCAAGTTCGCGCGGGGTTAGTTCAAGCTGCAGTTTCGGACTGGTTTCAAGCAGAAACTGATTGCCGTTTTTGAAATTGAGCAGCCTGCATTTTACCGCACTTTCCGCATCCTGATTGGGCGATATATCCACAATACTCACCATTAACCAGATCCGGCCCTTCACATCCACCTCAAGCACCTGATACTGTTCCACCAAACGCACATACTTTTCATCTGCATTACGCATACGATATTCATAAATCGCTTTATGTGCAAGCTTCTCATCCAGCGAAAATGCGTTAAACATTTTCAATGAACTAACTCCGTAAACTGCCAGTGTATGCTGTTCATCGGGATGAATTCGTGCTTCAAAAAAATTGTAGTTGTCAACTGCAAAATCTTCCTGCTGAAAACCAAGCAGCTTGCCGTAATTCGATGAATAGAAAATTGTTTTCTTCGTATTCAGATCGAAAATACTCACACCGGAATTACTAAGCTGTGCAAGGCTCTCGAACGAATGGATATGTGCATCCAGCACACGGTAATCAATATCGTTTTCTGCAAACTGATATTGCTGAAAAAACGTAAAGACAATTTCCTGTATGCTGTTTTGCGGTTGCATTTCAAATTACTTATTGGAATAATCATTAATTCACCATCACCATTTTCGCACCCTGCACCGTGCCGCATACAATACGCACATAATACATTCCCGCAGGTAAGCCTTCCACATTCAGCTGCTCGTTAAATGCACCTTCAGGTCTTCGTCCAAGTGCTTTGCGCTGCACGGGGCGCCCGCGTTCGTCGAGAAGTTCGAGCATTGTTTGTCCGGCTTGGGGAAGTGTGGCCTGTATATTCAGCACATTGCTGGCCGGGTTTGGATAAAGCCCCAGGCTGAGTTGCGGCTGCGGCGCAAGTTGCTGCACACTTACAATATCGTTTACACTGGTAATGGTGGCGGTGTAAATGCCGTTTGCATGTGTGGCTACTGCAACCGTGCCATCGCTGGTGCGCACATCAATCATGTCGCACACTACTGCGCCAATGCTGTTTTCGCCCTGCCGCACCCATACCGTGCCGTTGTGTATGAGCGTGTCGGTGGCGTAGAGTCCGGTGCTGGTGGCTACCAGATACACCATGCCGTTGCTCACCGGCATTATGCTTGCCCAGCGCAGCGAAGGGCCATTGCCGCTGCCGTTTGGCGCCTGCTCCAGATTGCCGGCCACACGTTTCCAGGTGGTGCCGCCATCGGCTGAATAAAACAAACTATACAAGCCGTAGTTTGAATAAACCACCATTACCTCATCGCCGTTGTTTGGATTTACGGCAATGCTGCTTACGTAGCCCGTGCCCGGGAATGTATTGTCTGTAATATCAACCGGCGCGGGCGTGCCGGTATTGGCATTGTCCACACGATATACGCGGCGGCGGTCGGTGCCGTAATACACGCGGTTGGCGGGCGTTTTACACACCGTTACTGCGGTAATGCGTGAGTTTGCGGTGGGCACCGAATCGTTCCAGCGCGTCCAGTTTGTGCTAATCGTATCCCACTGGTTGGTGAGCGCAATGCCGGCGAGGTTGCTGTTTCGCCAGAGGTATTTGCCGCCCGCCAGATACATGATGTTCTGGTTGTTCGGGTCGAGTGCAAACGGATTAATGAACAAATATTTTTCGCCGCCAATGGGATCAATACGGCGCACGGCTGTTGGATTGCCGCCTGCATCGAGCGTGGCTTTGTTCATCTTGCCGTTTTGAATGGAGAAGTAATACATGCCCGCTCCATCTTCAATCTGCACATACGAACCATCGCCGCCACGCGGGTGCGACCAGCTGGCTGTGGGTGAACTGTTGTTTATCCACCACGTGCCGTTGTCCTGCGCACCGGCGGCAATAATAGTGCTTCCGGCTGTGCCATGATCAAGCGCCACGGTGTAAAACTGTGTGGTGAGGTAGCCGTTGTTGAGCGATGTCCAGCTTACCTGCGGCGCCATGCAGTTGTTTGTGCGAAATACACCGCCGTCGTTTGCACTGTACATTACATCGGCGTTTGAAGGCAGAAACGCAATGCCGTGCTGGTCGGGGTGGTGGTTGAGATAGCTTTCTACCAGCGGCAGCGATGTACCTAACTCGTAGCCGCCGATGTAGGTGGTGTTTTGTGTGTCGTTGAACCGGTTGGTGCTGCGGTAAATGTTGGTGCCGCCAATAAACACGGTGTTCGGGTCGTTTGGCTTTACGGCCACCACAAGGTCATACGAACCCTGTGCATTGAAGTCTTCAAAAGGCCCCACGCCGTTTGTGGGAATGTTGGCCGAAAGATCTTCCCATTGTCCGCCGCTGCCGCTGCCGTTTCCGCCCAGATAGGTGTAGCGCCAGAGTGCATTCCATTCAATATCGCCGAAGTAGTTTGTATCGGGCATGCCAATGCCGTTGGTGTTGGCGAGGAAATAAATTTCGTTCGGGTTCGACGGATTGATGCCGGCTACAATGCGGTTGCAAAGTGAATCGCCGAAGAGCGGGGTGGAAATTTTTGTCCATGCGCCGCCCTGATTGGTACTTCGCCAGATACCGCGCTGGGGGCCGTCGGAGCTGAGTGTGGCGTAAAGTATGGCGCTGTCGGGCGTAACGGCAATATCGGTGAAGTAGGAGTAGGCCGATGTGCTTCCGCCGCGTAGTGTGGTCCAGTTGGTGCCGCCGTTCAGGCTTCGGTAAATGGCACCGAGGCAGGCGGCATATACTACATCGTTGGCGGTGTCTTTGTGGTCGGTTTGTATGTTCCAGATCAGGTCCCAGAAGGCATCAAAGCTTTGCGGCGTGTTTGTTTGCGAAGCGGTGATGGCTGTCCATGTGGCGCCGTTGTCGGTGCTTTTGAGCATGCCGTTGCCGAGGAAGTAGGCGCTGCCGCCGCTGGCCGACTGACCATAAGCCTCGCCCGATCCGGCATACCAGGTTTGCGTGTGGCCGGGGCGTTTGTCTTGTGCAAGGCAGGTAATGCCGTGGTAGCTGAGCGTGGGTGTGAGTTTCGACCACGAGGCCCCGGCATCGGTGCTGTTCCAGATGCCGCCGCTGGTGGAGCCGGCAATGAGGTGGTTTTCGTTGGCAATGTCAATGGCAAAGGCGCGTGTGCGGCCGCCCACATTCCACGGTCCGCGATTGGTCCACTGCGCCTGTGTGGCACTGCGGGCATTGGCTAAACTACCGTCGCCGGGCAGTGTGGCGGCAAAGGCCAGCTCTTTTTCGCGGATGTGATCGGGTATTTTTCCGTCGGGGCCGGCAAGCCGTGCAAGTTCATACTCCATGCGCGCGCGGGCATCTTCTTCCATGCCTTCGCTGTGGCGCAATTGGTGTGTGTGTGCCTGGGCTTTGGGCTGCACGGCCCACCAGATGGCGGTGCCGGTAAATACTACGATTGCTGCTGAAAACAATACCTTTTTCATTCCGCTCAAAATGTTTACACAAGTTTACTGAAAACAGTTGAGTGGCCAACTTCCGGCAAATAAGGGAAATCAGTTTATCGGCTTAGGTTGTTTTTCATTTTTACGAAACACTTTGCCGCTCAAATCGTACGCCACTGAAACCTGCATACCCGACTCCGATAATGAATAATCACGGTTCATTGGCGACCGGCATATACGCCATACCAGTGCCAAACTCCATTTTGTTTCAGGTACAGGCAGAGAAATGCCACCACATAAAAATGTATTGATTCTACTTACAATAAGCGGAGAAGAAATATTTTCTGAAACAAAAACCGGATTGAACGGGCTTGAAATTTTCCAATATCGTTGTTTTGATAAATTGGCAAGATTACTGCTCAGCATTACCCCGCCAAAAAGCCTGATATTTTTTTCAACCCCTAAGGCTATCTGAGCCATTAACATAAAATCTGTACGTATAATATCCCAGCGCATATAGTAAACCTGATATGAAAAAGCATTGGCACTAGTTGAGTAATAATAATTATCTTTTGTTAAAGATCCTAAGCAGGTTACACGAGAAAACTGAATGCCAATAAGCGGCGAAAAAGCCACTTTATTTACACTTAACCAAGCGCCAGCCTGTCCTCCCAACTGCGGATGAACTTTGAGTTGTTGAAGCTGCCCGCTCCAGTTATAGTTTCTTGCTTTGTTGTACACCCTTGTCATATTCATCCCGCCAAAGGCTTCAAACTTCAGATTAATCTGTGCAACAGCGGTAATGAAGACCAGACAATTCAATAATGTAAAAAGTAGCTTCATGGGAATAGTGTTTAAATAGTGTGGTAGTATGAATGTAAATGCACGTAAAAAATTATAGTGAATAAACCAGTGAAAGATTAACCCCTTTTTCGGCCAGCCAAAAAAGAGTTTCATTTTTTGTAAATGTAAATCTCCAATTAGCAGCAAGGCTGATACGGCTTTTTACAATAGGCAGGATTGTTCCGCCTGTTAGTGCCATTGCTAATTGCGGAGCTTTTAATCCTTCTTCATACAAAGTCGTTTCATAAAAGTTAGTTGTAGTTCCTGTATTGTAGTTGTATGCGTATCCCTGTTCCTCATACCAGTAATTTGTTCTGGAGCGATTTAACAGTAGGCTGGTGACCATAATACCTCCTGTTAACCGAATATCCTTTTGGGGGCCAAAGGCAGCCTGAATTTGCATACTCAGCTCACCCCGGGTCATATCCCAGCGCAAATAATGCACATTTCGGGTGTAATACATTTGACCTCCGTTAATCATATCAGGTATAAAATGTTTTAATGTGGCATAAACAATATTTCTTGAAACCCCAATCCCAAATAAGGGTGTGATGAGTGTGTTAGACTTACGACTGAGTAAGACACCAATATTCATTCCTGACTGAGGATTCATAGTGTTAAAATCAATACTTCCATTACCTGTATTTTTAATTGAAAAGCGATGCAAACGAACAATTCCTGAACCCGCATACAAATCAATCCTCAAATTTTGTTGCGCAGCACAGGATAACGAACAAAGCAAAAGTATAATGCATAACACGTTTTTCATACTGGGTAAATATTTCGGAGTTTATCTGTAATGTACATAACTGCCGGACAAACCATTGTGTTGCGCTAAGTCAGATCAGCAATCTGATACACGCGCTTGCGGTCGGTATGCGGGTATTCGCGGCAGGCTTTCGGGTAATTAATTTCATGTTGCTGCGTAGTGCGGGTGTTTGTGTATTACGTGCTCAGGGTGTATTAAATTTTGTAAAGCAAAGCCATCATCATCCCTCTTTCGGCAAAACCCAAAAAGATACTTGAAGGTGTGAAGTTATATTGCCAGTTTGCGAGTAGGCTAAATTTAGTGCCGGGAACGGGAAATGTGGCACCCGCGCAAAGTATGCCGGTAATCTGCTGCATAGTTAGTTTTTCTTCTATCAGTTCATTACTGAAAGTGCTTACATTGCCTAGCGCCGGGTCGTAGTAATTGCGTACTTCTGTTTTCCAGTAGTTGGCACGGCTGCGGTTATTGAGCAGGCTCGAAACCATTATACCTGTGTGTAGCACCACATCGCGTTTGGGACCCGGACGAAACTGAAGTTGCCACGAAAGCACGGCGCGTGTAGCATCCCATCGCATATAATGAATGCTTATTGATTCATGCACATATCCGCCATAAGGGAATGAATAATTGTTAATGTATTCAACCGTGGCGTAGGCGATGTTTCGTTGAAAATCAATGCTCAATATATTGGAGAGAAGTCGGTTACTTTTTGAAAAGCGGATACCCAGCACAGTGCCGGATTGCGGCGTGTGCGAAGTAAAATTTAGCCGACCCGGAATGAGTGAGTAGGGCGTACCGCGATGAAGCCTTACCATGGTGACGCCACCATAAATTTCGGTGCGTAACCTAAGCTGGGCGTGAAGTGTACCTGAAATTATGAGCAGAAAAATGAAGTAAACAGACTTCATTGGGGGTAAATATTTCGGAGTTTATCTGCAATATACAAAACTGCCGGGCAAACCATTGTGTTGCGCATGGTCAGATCGGCAATCTGATACACGCGCTTGCGGTCGGTATGCGGGTATTCGCGGCAGGCTTTCGGGCGATCCGCATATACAAGACAATAGTTTTCGGCATCGAGAAAAGGACAGGGGGCCGAATTCAGCACATAGTCACCGTCTTCGTCGAGGTGGAGATACTTTTCGATAAATGCGCCCGGTTTCATGCGCAGGCTTTGCGCCACACGCTCAATATCGGTCTGATAAAAAATCGGACTGGTGGTCTTGCAGCAGTTGGCACATTCAAGACAGTCGATTTTTTCAAAAGCCTCATCGTGCAGGCGGTGTACCTGCGTATCTAGATCTTTTGGCTTTGCACGCTTGATACGCGCAAAAAGCTTTTGATTGGCCAGCTCGTCACGCTTTGCCTGTTTCTGAAACTGCTCCTGATTAAAACTCATGGAGCAAAGATAAACGACCTTTTTGCAGCTACAATTCAGGCGTCAGGAACCGGAGTAATACCATTGTTTTGTGCAAAAAAAGTCCGCATTGGTTTTGCAATACGGATTTTTTTTGAAATGGAAACCGGTTTAGAACTCTATAATTATACCCAATGTAGGCTGAAGCAAACCGTTTGTGTTTTCCAAAAACTTGGTCTGGTAAGCATTCGGATTGTTCGGGTCAATGATGGGATTGCCGTTGGCATCGCGGTCGAGCACAAGCGTGGGTGGAAGGGTTTGCTTGTAGTTGTAAATATTCTGTACGTCGAAATACAGGTTGAGCGAGAGTTTTTTGAGGAACCATTTTTTGTCCACACGCACATCAAGCTGATGCGCCACTTCGAGGCGTTCGCTGTTTATGCGGTTGTAGTCGGGCAGGCCTTGTCCGCTCACATTCCATACGTTTATGAGCGATGAACGCTGCACATCAACAGGTGTGAAAGGTGCGCCGCCCTGAAAACGCCAGCGCACGCCAAGCTCCCAGCCTTTTTTGAATTTGCGTCCGCCGGTGAGTGTAACAATGTGCCCATTGTCCCAGGCCGAAGGGGCATAGTCGCCGGTTTTGGTGGTAAACTCGCTGCGTACAAAGGTGTAGGCGGCAATACCGTAAAAACCTTTATACAGTTTTTGCTGAATCAAAAACTCCAGACCATAGCTGCGGCCTTCGCCAATTGATGCAACGGCTGTATTGCCAATTACCCCGAAATCAGCGCCCAGATTGGCTAAGTTCACCGAGTCGCTGAGTACAAACGGATAATTGCTGTACGTTTTGTAAAAGCCTTCTACGGTAATTCGCGCATTGTTCCAGGGCGCATATTCCACACCGGCCACTAAGTGGTTGGCGCTGATATAGCTTACACCGTTGGTTTTGTTCACCAGCTCGCCGGCATTGTTGCGGAAGCCAAGTACTGTGTAGGCGGGCAACTGGTAGTAACGCCCCGCATTCATATTCACCGACCATTTTTCGTTTAGTGCATACGATGCCGAAAAACGCGGTGAAAGCTGATCGAGCGGATTTTTCATCTCGTCTGAATAATCGGCGAAATCGGTGCGTAAGCCAAGCGAAAGTGTGAGACGTTCGTCAAGCAAACGTTTGCTGGCCTGCGCAAACAGGGCATATTTCATAAACACCAGTTTCGAGTTGAAGTCGATGGTGACAATGCCTGCGGGTGTGGAAAGTTTCTGATAGGTATCGTTTGTATAGCGCACAAGTTCGGCGCCGGTTCCGTAAGTAAATTTCCAGCCGTTTGTATAAATGGCATGTTCGAAACGGAACTTGTTTTCGCTTTCCTGCGAAATATATTTTAGCGTAAGATTATTCGGGTCGCTTTCGTCGTTTTTGAAATATTTGGTGGATGTATTGTTGAGCATGTTCCGGCTCAACGCAAAAAACAGCGTTCCGTTGTTGAGGAAGTGTTTGTAAGTAGCGCCCGTCATATAATTCCATTGTTCCTGAACAGGCAGTACTTCTAAAATGTAGCGTTGTTCTTCGGTTTCGTTTTGCTCAAGATTGAGCGCAAACTGATCAATGGCACCCAGTCCGAGGAACGTAAGTTCACCCTTATCGCCGAATTTGGTTTTTGTTTTAAACTGAAAATCGTTGTACGTAGGCAAAAACGGCAGGCCAAGCGCCTGAAACAAAAACTGCAGATAGGAGCGCCTTGCTGATACAATAAACGTGGTGTTTTTACCCAGCGGCCCGTCAAACGTAAGCCCCACATCGCTCGAGCCGAGTGTACCGGTGGTGATAATGCGTTCGGAGTTACCGTCTTTCATTTTAAAATCAAACACCGAACTCAGTGCATTGCCGCGTGTGGCCGGAAAAGCGCCCGAGTAAAAATCCACTTCGCGTATGTAGTTTACATTCAGCAAACCCACCGGCCCGCCTGATGATCCCTGCGTGGCAAAGTGGTTGATGTTCGGAATTTCAATACCATCGAGGAAAAAGCGGTTTTCGTTGGGCGCACCGCCGCGAATAATAATATCGTTGCGGAAAGATGGCGGCGAGGCCACACCGGGCAGCGACTGGATGGTGCGCGAAATATCGCGGTTGCCGCCGGGGGTGCGTTCAATTTCGGCTGTGCCAATGCTGCGCAGCGAAACCGGGCTCTCCAGCGTTTTGGCAAAAGGCGAGGCGGTAATGGTCACCGTATCGGTACTGCGCGCGTCTGATTCGAGACTGATTTCAATTTCAGTGGGTTTGATGTTGGTGACCAGCACCTCAAACTCCGTTTTGGCTTTGTAGCCAAGCAGATTTACCTGCACGTTGTAAAGCCCGGCTTCGAGGTTGCGGAATTCGAAACGGCCGGCTGTATCGGTGGTGGTGCCTTTGCTGGTGTTCTGCAGACTTACAATGGCAAACAGCACCGGCTCGTTGGTGGCGGCATCGGTTACACGGCCGCGTAAAATGCCCGTTTGTGCACTGAGCGAAAACAGGCTGAATAAAAAGAGTACGGTAAAAAGCGTGCGAAGTGAAATAGTGAATTTCATGCCTTATTGGTTTATACTGTACAAGAAACACCCTTTGGAATAGATTGTTCGGATTTGTGCTAAAAATATTTTTTTAGCAGGTTTTCGAACCTTTTCATTCCTCGGCGTGTTGTATTGGCGTAAACCGAAAACGCATGAATTCACTTTCGCACCGATATCGCCTGCTGGAAGAGTTGCTGCAAGAGCTTGATCTTTACCAGCAGTCGGCGCCGGAAAAGGAAGATATGGCCGGTTTTACGGGCTGGCTGGTAAACCGCAGCCGCGTGGCGAAAGTGTCGGCTGAACTTGCTCCGGCCGCTACGCCCGATGCCGGACTTTGGGACGATTTTCTGCAACTCGATTCGCAGCTTACCGCGCTGGTGGGCTTTATGCAACGCTACGCCAAGCTGTACAGCAAAAAGGCGCTGGCCGGTACGCCGCTTCAGTCGCTCGATGAGTTTACCTACCTGGCTGCCCTCACCGGCAGTCAGGGCATGAGTAAAACCGAACTCATTCACCGCAATGCGCACGAGAAAACATCAGGGCTCGAAATCATCCGCCGCATGGTGCGTCTGGGCCTGCTCGAAGAACTCAGCGACCCGGCCGACCGCCGCAGCACGCTGGTTAAACATACTGCACTCGGGCAGCAGGTAATGTTTGCCGTAGCCTCGCGCATGAAAGAAGTGTCGGGCCTGGTGACCGGCACTCTGAGCGAGGAAGAAAAGTTTCAGCTGGTACATTTGCTCGGCAAACTCGATGGTTTTCACCGCGAAGTATATCTGCATCACCGCGATAAAACGCTTGAGGAGCTGAACACCCTGCGCAAAACGCATGCAGGCTAACGCATCTGATCGCCCATGCCTGTGCCGCGCATAATCATAGGAATACATTTATCAATGCGTGCCTCGCGGGTTTTGGTTTGTTTGGCCTGCGCAAAATGAATGAGGTAGCCACGCTGCCGGCCGGGCGTAAGTGCTTGAAACGCTTTTTTCAGGGCCGCATCGGCATCCAGCCGGCGCTGAAATTCTTCGGGCACCGCAAACTCTTCAGTCGATTTGAATTTCACTTTCAGCCCGGCTTTCTCTACTTCAATTGCTTCAAAAATATAGGCACGCAGCACATCTTCAAGCTGCACAATCTGCTTTACACTGGTAAACCGGATAAGCCTTGCCGCCTGCGATTCCTCGCCGGGCTTTACCAGAATTTTATCCGTATCGCTCAGCAGCGAGCCTTTAAAAAAACTCAGTGTGCAGTTGTCTTTAAACGCACTTACAATAAGTACATTGTTTTTCTGAAACGTGTAGCAGGGCACGCCCCATTTCACTTCCTCGGTAAGCCCGCACGAAAGCACAATATGCCGCAACGCCTTCAGCTCATTCGGCCATTTGCGCACCTTGCAGTCGGGCGTGCCGCCCAGCGCACAGCGGCCGCAGCCGTCGGTGAAGTAAGTTTCAATGCTGGTATTCATGTGCAGAATTACGAGAGCGAATGTATTTGTTTTTCGGGTAAATTAAATTAACTGAAGCAGGATAATTGGACTGTTTCAACAGAAGCAGTATGCCCGTTTTGGAGGCGCAAATCACCCCGGCATCAATCAAATCCGAAAAATTCCTACCTTCGGAAACAGCATTCAAAATCACACACATGAATCAAAATACGCTTTACCTCATTGGAGCGGCTGCAGCCTTTATCCTGCTCATTTTTTTCTTTTACCTCGTGCCGCTGGGCCTCTGGTTTTCGGCCCTGCTCTCGGGCGTGCGTGTGCCCATTATTCAGCTCATTGCCATGCGCATTCGTAAAGTGCCGCCGAGCATGATTGTAAATGCCATGATTAACTCGCACAAAGCCGGACTGAAACTCACGCGCGACGAACTGGAGGCGCATTTTCTGGCAGGCGGACATGTGCAGTCAGTAGTAAATGCACTTATCTCGGCCGATAAGGCCAATATTCCGCTCGACTTCAAATCGGCCACCGCCATTGACCTTGCCGGGCGCGATGTATTTCTGGCCGTGCAAATGTCGGTAAACCCGAAAGTGATTGATGTGCCGCCCGTGGCTGCGGTGGCCAAAGACGGTATTCAGCTTGTGGCTAAAGCACGTGTAACCGTGCGGGCCAACATCCGCCAGCTTGTGGGCGGCGCGGGCGAAGAAACCATTCTGGCGCGTGTGGGCGAAGGCATTGTAACTTCTATCGGTTCGGCAGCCAGCCATAAATTAGTGCTCGAAAATCCCGATTCGATTTCCAAACTCGTGCTTTCGAAAGGCCTCGATTCGGGCACCGCGTTCGAAATTCTGTCCATTGATATTGCCGACGTGGACGTAGGCAAAAACATTGGTGCCGAACTGCAGATGGCGCAGGCCAATGCCGATAAAAACATTGCCCAGGCCAAAGCCGAAGAACGCCGCAGCCTTGCCGTGGCGCTCGAACAGGAAAACAAGGCCAAAGCGCAGGAAGCCCGCGCCAAAGTAATTGAAGCCGAAGCGCAAATTCCCATGGCCATTTCCGAAGCCTTCCGCAGCGGCAACCTCGGCGTGCTCGACTACTACAAACTGCAAAACGTGCAGGCCGATACCGAAATGCGCCAGAGCATTGCCAACCCGAATAAAAACAATCCTAATCCTCCCGCCAAATAATCGTGGCGTGTTGATTCAATATCCATGAATTGGAGTTTTTGTTGATGCAAAAACTCCAATTTTTATTTTCTGCATTCACCTCATTACCGGAATATCCGTTTTCATTTTCCGTATGCTCAACGAACTCAAAAACCGCCGCGTAGGCATGCTGGTGCTGGTAGCCGCACTGGGCTACTTTGTGGATATTTATGATCTGGTGCTGTTTGGCATGGAACGCACCAACAGCCTCAACGATATTCTCGGCGCCACCCTGAAAGGCGATGAACTCAAAACAGCCGTAAAAAACACCGGCATCTCGCTGCTCAATATTCAAATGATCGGTATGCTTGTGGGAGGCATTGCCTGGGGCATTATCGGCGATAAAAAGGGAAGGCTTTCAGTGTTGTTCGGATCAATTATTACGTATTCGGTTGCCAATATTCTGAACGGGATGGTGGAAGATACCACTACCTATGCCTTGCTGCGCTTTGTGTCGGGCTTTGGTCTTGCCGGCGAACTGGGCGCGGGAATTACGCTGGTAAGCGAAAGCATGAGCAAGGAAAACCGGGGCTGGGGCACCATGCTGGTGGCTTCGGTAGGGCTGTGCGGCGCTGTGGTGGCAGGCTATGTGGGCGAGTTTATCGACAACTGGCGCTGGTCGTATTACATTGGCGGTGGCATGGGCTTGTTGCTGCTGCTGCTGCGCATCGGGGTGTATGAATCGGGTATGTTTTCGGAAATGAAGCAGAGCGATGTGAAGCGGGGCGATTTTCTGATGCTGTTCAGAAGCTGGAAACAACTTGCCAAATATTTCAATGTAATTCTGGTGGCGCTGCCGGTGTGGTATGTAATGGGCATTCTCATTACCTTCTGCCCCGAAATGGGTCGCGCTATGGGCATGCCCGACGATCAGCTGCCCGTGCCGCGCGAAGCCATCAAGTATGCTTACATCGGCATCACCATAGGCGATGTGGCCAGCGGCTGGCTCAGTCAGGTGCTGCGAAGCCGTAAAAAATCGCTGGCCGTTTTCCTTTCGCTTACCGTGCTTTGCGTGGTGTTTTACTTTCTGGCCGCCGCAAAATCGCAAACCATGTTTTACATTGTGTGCGGCGTAATTGGTTTTGCCACCGGTTTCTGGGCTGTATTCATGTCGGCCGCTTCTGAATTGTTCGGAACAAATATTCGTTCAACTGTGACCACCACAGCGCCTAATTTTGTGCGCGGGGGCACAGTGCTGCTCACCTTCCTGTTTCAGTTTTTCGGCACAGGACTTACGTTCAGCCTCGGACTCAACAATGTCACTTCGGCCATTATTACCGGAGTAATTACCTTTACGGTAGCCTTTATTGCCCTCTGGAAACTCGAAGAAACCTACGGCAAAGACCTTAATTACACCGAACAATGAGCAGTTTGAAAACCGTCGTAATCGGCGCCTCCGAAAATACCGAACGTTACAGCAACCGCGCCGTGCGCATGCTTAAAAAGCACGGTCACGAAGTAGTGGCAGTGGGTTTGCGCGAAGGCGAAATTGAAGGTGTGAAGATTGATGCCGGCAAACCCGCTGCAGAAAATGTACACACGGTTACTTTGTATGTAGGTCCCGCCAATCAGGCAGCCTGGCTCGATTATATTGCCTCGCTAAAACCGCAGCGTTTAATTCTCAATCCCGGCACCGAAAACGAGCACATTACACAGTGGGCAAAACAGCAAGGCATTGAGCCGGTAGAGGCCTGCACGCTGGTCATGCTTTCGGTAGGCACTTACTGACGGGCCTGCACGGCGTGGATGGCGTCGAGAATAATTCCGCAGCTTTTTTGCAGCTCCTCAAGACTTATAGTAAGTGGCGGCGCAATGCGCAGGGCGTTGTCGCAAAACAAAAACCAGTCGGTAATTACGCCGCGTGCAATGGCTTCGTCAATCACCGCTTTGTTAAAGGCAAAATCGCTGAACACGGCCGCCAGCAGCAAGCCTTTTCCGCGCACTTCGTGTATGGCAGGGTGAACAAGCGTGCGCCGCACCAGCGCCTCGCGTTCGGCCACGCCTTCAGTCAGCTTTTCGCGCTCAATGGTTTCAATCACGGCCAGCGCAGCGGCGCAGCACACCGCATTGCCGCCAAATGTGGTAATATGTCCGAGCACGGGCCTTTCGGTAAAGGCCTGCATGTGCTGCTGCGAAGCCACGAATGCGCCAATGGGCAGCCCGCCGCCAAGTCCTTTGGCTAAGCAAAGTATATCAGGCACAATGCCGCTGTGCTCCAGCGCAAACAGTTTGCCCGTGCGCCCCAGCCCGGTTTGAATTTCGTCGAGAATAAGCAGGGCGCCCGTTTCGGTGCAGCGGCGGCGCACAGCTTCGAGAAAGCCGGGAGCGGGAGCAATGGCGCCGGCTTCGCCCTGTACAGGTTCAATGACCACGGCGGCAGTTTGGCCGTTAATCAGTTCCAGCTGCCCGAAATTGTTGTAGTCAAGCAGCAACGTATCGGGCAGCAGCGGACGATACGCTGTTTTAAACGTTTCGCTGCCCATAATGCTCAGTGCGCCGTGTGTGCTGCCGTGGTAGGCATTGCGAAACGACACCAGCCCGCTGCGGCCGGTAACGCGCTTGGCTAATTTCAGCGCCCCTTCAATGGCCTCGGCGCCTGAATTTACAAAGTAGGTTGAACTGAGCGGAGCGGGCAGGAGCGAGGCTAATTTTTCGGCCAGTTTCACCTGCGGCGTTTGTACATATTCGCCATACACCATCAGGTGCAGGTACTTATCAAGCTGTGCCTGAATAGCCGCCAGCACATGCGGATGCCGGTGCCCCACATTACTTACCGAAATGCCGGCAATCAGGTCAATGTAGGATTTACCCGCCGCATCATACAGGTAAACGCCTTCGGCTTTCTCAATTTCCAGCGCCAGCGGGGCCGGACTGGTTTGTGCCACATAATTCAGAAAAAGTTCGCGCTGCGAAGCCATGTGGCAAAGATAGGGGGAAATAAATAGGGTGGTTTTGCGAACCATGAAGCGCTGTAGAGGCTTGAATTGACCGGCAATTTCTTTGTACCTTTGCCGCATGAAACCATTTAACGCCGTTTTTTCACCCGAAACCGAACAGGACGATGTCCTTCTTCTCGATGAGCAAGTGAAGGAATTGCACGACCTGATTTTGTATAACGACGATATCAATACTTTCGACTGGGTAATTGACTCGCTCGTGAAAATTTGCCGTCATGATCCGCTTCAGGCCGAGCAGTGTGCGCATCTTGTACATTTCACCGGCAAGTGCGGCGTAAAACGCGGCTCTCCGCGTGAGCTTAAGCCCATGTGTGAAGCCCTGCTCAATCGCGGACTTTCGGCCAAAATTGAGTAAGCGGAACGCCGTTTTTACCGGCACACAATGTAAAGTGTACAACCGCGTTTATTATTCATACACGTGTTGCACATTACCGTATCCATTAACCAGTAGTTGTATTTTATGAAACGAATTGCTTTTGGCCTGTTCGCTTTTGCATTGCTTTCGGCTTGGTCGTGCGCCCGTGTGCCCGTTACCAAACGCCGGCAGTTTAACCTGCTGCCTGAGTCCACTCTTATTGGCATGTCTGTAACGGAGTATCAGGGTTTTGTAACTAAAAATCCGGTGGCACCGGGTACGGATGCCAATGTGGTGCTGGTGCGTAAAGTAGGTTCCAAACTTCAGGCATCCATCAACTCTTACCTTGCCAAACACAAAAACCTGAAACGTGTGGCAGGCTATAAGTGGGAGTTTAACGTAGTAAACGACAGCAAAACAATAAACGCCTGGTGTATGCCCGGTGGTAAAGTAATGGTATATACCGGCATTTTACCTGTAACCAAAGACGAAGCCGGATTGGCCGTAGTAATGGGGCACGAGGTGGCACACGCCATTGCCCGCCACGGTAACGAACGCATGAGCCAGCAGCTTTCTATTCAGCTTGGCGGCATGGCGCTTTCTGTGGCCATGAGCCAGAAGCCTGAGCAAACACAACAAATTTTCCAGCAGGTGTATGGCGTGGGCGCCTCGCTTGGCGCGCTGGCCTACTCACGCAAACACGAAACCGAAGCCGATAAAATCGGTCTCTGCTTTATGGCTATGGCCGGCTACAACCCTACCGAAGCAGTTGGGTTCTGGGAACGCATGGCCAAAGCTACCGGACAGGGTCCGCCGCAGTTTCTGAGCACACACCCCAGCAACGAGCAGCGCATTAAAGACATCAAAGCTTTTTTGCCCACGGCCATGAAGTATTACAACGGCACAGCCACCACAAAAGCGCCTGCGGGCAACTAAACCTCACACCGCCACACGATGATTCCTGCAACCATTATTTTCCTCATCGTACTTGGCGGCTTTCTGCTTGTACTGGAATTTCTTTTCCTGCCCGGGCTCATTGCCGGCATTATCGGCTTTTTGCTTCAGGTGGCCGGTGTGTGGACCAGCTTTCACTATTTCGGAAGCGGCAACGGACTGGCCGTAATGGGCGCCACTATTGTGCTTGACGGTGTAATGTTCTGGCTGCTCTTTAAAACGGGTGTGTGGAAACGCCTCTCATTGCAAACCGAGCTTAAAGGGCGCATGAATACGCTCGATGAAACTCCTGTTGCCGTGGGCGATACCGGAATTACCTCCTCGCGGCTTGCGCCCGCCGGCAAAGCAAATATTAACGGCCATTTTGTGGAAGTACATTCTTTCTCCGGCCAGTTTATTGATGTGCAGGTAAATGTGGTGGTAGTTAAAGTAGAACATGGGAAAATTTCGGTGCGCCCCGATGAAGGCAGCAATCACCCGTAATTTTCAGTATGCGGAACGTATCAGCCAAAAAGAGACTGATCTGTTTAGCGGATCAGTCTCTTTTTGATTTTGCAAAGAAAATACCTGCATACTGGCTCATTCGCCGGTAACACGTGTTTCAATCTTGTAAATAATTATACCGTTCCGGCGCGTCATATCAACCGTAGAAATTTTGGTAATGCCGCCGTTTTTAGCTGCTGTGGCAATTGAAGCATCACTTTGAACCCAGAAACCAAATACACGGCGGGCGGTAGATGTGCCCACTTTTGTGCCTACCGGGTTGCTGGTGGCGGTTACGGGTGTGGTTACTTTGCATGATACAGCAAATGCGCAGACAGTGGCGGCAAGAAGGAGTTTTTTCATAACTGGTCAGTTTATTTTCCGGAAAAATAGAGAATGAATAAACTCATTATTCAAAATAAATGAAAATAGCCTGAAAAAACATCAGATCTGACGAGTGCATTATGCTGCTGGATTATGTTTTATCGTATTTTCTGTTGTTTTTTCCTGTACGGTATAGCTGCCGGCTGTTTTTTCTGCGCCGGGTAATGTTATGCTTTCGGGAGTGAAGCTCCCGCCTTACAATTCCATTGTAAAAAGCATTGAACTGATAATTGACACAGCGTTTGTGAAGTTACAGCTATCACATCGGCTGCAGCATCATAATCATAAAATGAATGCAGCACCGGTAACGTATTTTCATATTGACTTTAATTCATAAATAGACTATTTAATTGACAACAAATAGTTGTTGTCGGATAATCTAGAAGCAGAACCGGAGAATGAAGATGAAGTTGTACAGATGAAACGAAGTACCCTTCGTTTGTTGATTGGAAGTTTGCAGGATATTATCCCGTATCTGTTTGTTAATGAGGATTATGTTTATTGGCTTGTTATTGAAATAAGGCGACAAACTATTTCTGTTGATAGTTAATTTTTATACAGGTATTTCTACGTAAAGTATGTTTAAATTTTCGTTTATCCGGTTGTTTTATTGATAAAATCTGTTTTATTTATTATATACTTGTGAGTAAAGTATTGTTCATTCAATATTCAATAAATTATACTGATTCCATTCAGTTTATTTAATGGAAGGCCGAATCCGAAAAGCCTATCGAGTAGGAGTGATTAAACAACTATCAAATGGGAACTCAGGTTTTACCCCTGCAAACAATTGATTTCTCTGTGCCCAATCCTTCGCAAACCGCTAATCTGTCGCTTCCGCTTTATCAGGGAGCCGGTTATCGGGCTGATTACACTACATGGTCGCTGCTGCAGAATGGCGGCTTTATGCAGTTCAATCTCAACCTGAGCTCGGCTTGCCGTGTATCTTGGGGGATGAATGTGTGTGCCGCAATCAGTAACGGTGTTACAAACAATCCGATTTCAATTCACGTAAACGGATTTCCGTTTATAAGCGGTTACAGCGACCACAACGTTAATTTTCATCCGGTTGTATGGACGATTCCGCCGTCGCTGCTTAAAGCGGGAAACAATACCATTACGGTTTCGCTTGATGCCACCGCAAGCACGCAGTTGTTTATCCGTTCGGTAACTGTGAGCGAGGCAGTACTTACCCGCAACAATGCCTGGAACAACGGTGGTTCATTCGACAACAGCGATTTGCTTTGGTATGCAAAAGGTGTGGGTGTAATGATGTCGCGTGCGCTTAGCGACCCGACCAGCTGGTGGTTTTATGCAGCCATTCATGGCCAGTACATTGTAGATAATGACGGATCAGGCCCGCCGCCAACAGATTATCCGAACTGGGGGAAGATTCCGCCAGTACCCGCAGTGCCCATCACACCACTGCCCGGAGCATCGGTAATGGCGCAGTATTGGGATCAGTGCCAGCATGCCGGATGGTATTTTCCGCCCTGGCACCGTGGGTACCTTTACGCGCTCGAAAATATTCTCAGCATCATTATCCAGCAGCTGGGCGGGCCCTCTGACTGGGCGCTGCCTTACTGGAATTATCTCGACAGCAATACGCAGCAGCTCACCATGCCGCCTGCGTTCTCAAGCCCGAAACTTCCCGACAATACTGCCAACCCGCTGTATGTAACGGCGCGCTACGGACTTAGCGGCACCGGCAAGGTGGTAATTGCAGCACCACCGGTAAACCAGAGCTGTCAGAGCAATACTACCTACACCAACCAGTATGGCGGCGGTGTAACCGGATTTGAACACTTTGGCAGCAGCACAGGCAATCTCGAGTCCAATCCGCACAACATCGTACACAATCAGATTGGCGGAAACAGCACCACCACGCCTTACTACGGACTTATGGCCGATCCCGGTCTGGCCGGTCTGGATCCGATTTTCTACCTGCATCATTCCAACATCGACCGCCTCTGGGCTGCCTGGAACAATGCCGGCAATCAGAATCCGACCGACAGCAACTGGCTCAACGGCCCCAGTGCAAGCGCCGGCCGCCAGTTTTACATGCCCAACCCCGATGGTACGGCATGGCTGTATTATCCATCAATGGTTAATTCAATCAGCCAGCTTGATTATACTTATCAGGACCTCACGCTGCCTGCCGGAAAAAATCAGATGACCGAACGATTGTTTACCTTAACACAATCATTAACGGAGAAAAACATCATTCCCATGCAAAACGATGATACTCCCGAATTGTTTGGCGCCTCTTCCGGCAAAATCAATCTTGGTGCTGCAGGGGCAGAAGCAAAAATCCGTCTCGATGCACCGGTACGCGGCAATGTACTGAAAAGCCTGAAAGAAGCCGCCGAAACAAGTTTGCCGGATGATGTTTATCTGCTGCTTGAAGGTATCAAAGGCACAGCCGATGCCAACATATACTCAGTTACGGTAAACAACCTGAACGCCGGTTACTTTACACTTTTCGGTATCCGCAAGGCAACCATGAAAGACGGGCACCATGCAGGAGCCGGGCTTACGGTTAAACTCAACATTTCAGCCATTGTGGACGAGCTGCATCTCAACGATGCGCTTTCCGACAGTCTTGATGTGAAGATCATGCCGGACGGCAATGTCCTGCAAGGAGCTGCGCCCGTGACCATTGACCGCATCGGTGTATATCGCGTTTCCAACAAGTAGTGCCATGCGGATTTCAGCAAAACACAAACTGCTCATTAATCTGCTGCTTATTGGCATAAGCCTGCTGGTTTGGGTGATACTCCTGTTTAATCCGGGTGGCATCATGACCATGGAGCATTGCCATGTTTCGGCTTCGGGCCCTTCAGCGGCATCGCTTGAAATGCTGCTTGAAATGAATCCTGTGTCGGATCAGCTTCTGGGTTGGGGACTGATGGTGGTGGCCATGATGCTGCCCAAGCTTACACTGCCTGTGCAGCAGCTTTTCGCCACCAGTTTAAAACGCATGCGTTTTATTACCTGTATGCTCTTTGTACTTGGATACCTCGCTACCTGGATGCTGGTTGGTTTGTTCATGGTTGTGGCCATTACATTGCTCAACCTCTGGTTTCCGATGTCGTTTATGCCTGCATTGGTTGTACTGTTGCCGGGGCTTGTATGGCAGTTTTCGCCCTGGAAACAATATTTTCTCAATCAGGGGCATGATCACCGGCCGTTATCTGCTTTTGGCGGGGCAGCCCTGCGCGATGCTTTTCAGTATGGTCTTGTACACGGGGTGTGGTGCGTGGGAGCGGGTTGGGCATTGATGCTTTTTCCGATGCTTCTTCCACAGGGACACAACGCAGCCATGCTGATTGTCACCTTCATCATGATCAGCGAACACCTCGAACAGCCGCGACTTGTGAAATGGCGTTTTGACTTGCGGTTACGTTTGTTCAGATACCTCATTGCGCAAACACGCGTAAGACTGGGTGCTGCTGCTGTGTGATGTTTTCTTGTAATTACAAAAAACGCTGCCTGTTTCGGGTAGCGTTTTTTTATGGTTAAAGGAAAAGGATGATGGCAAAGATTACAGCTCAGAACCGGTGTAAAGTGCGGTGTTAAGAGCCTCTAACGTTTTTCAAGCAGCACCACATTCTCCACGTGATGTGTTTGCGGAAACATATCTACCGGCTGTACTTTTTCTACGCGGTAGGTTTCATTGAGCATTTCCAGATCGCGGGCCTGTGAGGCGGGGTTGCAGCTTACGTACACCACACGTGCGGCTTCGCTTGAGGCAATGCAGCGCACCACATCTTCGTGCATACCGGCGCGGGGCGGATCGGTAATAATTACATCGGGGCGGCCGTGCGTGTGCAGAAAACCCGGTGTGAACATGTCTTTCATGTCGGCCGCAAAGAAGTGTGCGTTTTGAATGCCGTTCATGGCGGCATTTTGTTTGGCATCTTCAATGGCGGCGGGCACAAGTTCCACGCCGGTTACTTTTTTGGCCTGAGCGGCGGTAAACAGGGCAATGGTGCCGGTGCCGGTATATAAATCGTACACATTTTCGCTGCCGGTGAGCGCGGCAAAACTGCGTGTTACTTTGTAAAGTTCGTATGCCTGCGCCGAGTTGGTCTGGTAAAACGACTTGGGCCCGATTTTAAAGCGGAGGTTTTCCATGGCCTCGAAAATATGATCGCGGCCGTAGAAGGTGTTTACCGGCAAATCGTGAAACGTGTCGTTTGCTTTGCCGTTGGTAATCCACATCAGCGAGGTGATTTGCGGGAACGCATCGGCCAGTGCCTGCATGAGCGGATGTGTAAGTTCCGGTTCATCAAAGTAAAACTGGAAAATGACCATGATTTCGCCGGTAGAGGCCGTGCGCACGGTGAGGCCGCGCAGCAAACCGCCTTTGTTGCGGATGTCGAAAAACGAAAGCTTGTGCTGCTGGGCATAGCGGCGCACAAAGGCACGGATTTCGTCGCTGGGCGCAGTTTGCAGGTGGCACTGGTTCAGGTCGAGCACTTTATCAAACGTGCCGGGTATGTGAAAGCCCAATGCATTACGGTCGATAAATTCGGTACCATTGCCAATTTCCTCGGCAGTAAGCCAGCGTTTGTTTGAAAAACTGTAGTCGAGCCGGTTGCGGTAATTGTAAGTAGCCGCCGAGCCCAGAATGGGCATAATGCCCGGTAATTCTATTTTGCCAATGCGGGTAAGCGCATCGGTAACCTGTTGCTGTTTGTAATGCAATTGCCACGCATAATCAAGATGCTGCCATTTGCAACCGCCGCAAAGCCCGAAATGCCCGCATGCCGGTTGTGTACGCTTGTCGGAAAGCTGGTGAAAATGTATGGCCTCGCCTTCAATAAAGCGGCGGTGCTTGCGCGTTATACGTATATCGGCCACATCGCCGGGCACGGCATTACTCACAAACACAACCAGATTGTCAATCCTCGCCAGCGATTTGCCCTCGGCTGCCGCAGCAGTTATTTCGACTTTCTCGTAAACCGGAAATTCTTTACGTTTCATAAGGCTGCAAAAGTACAACAGAAATGCCCTGCTGCCTTCATTCACGTATTTCAACCTTACATCACATTAATAGTGACAAGCATTTTTTGCGAAACTATCTTGTGTTTCGGTAAAAAACATGTATAAGCTCTGCTAAATATTGCTAATTGCAAGATATATATTGTTCTCGTAAAGAAACGTTACCTACTTTTCATTAGTTTTTGCATCTTTCGGATAGCGTTCAAAGCAATGTCAGCACCCGTTACAAGAAACAGCCCCCGCTTAATCAGCCTGCTTGTGCTGCTCATGTTGCTTATAATTATTTCGCTGGTGTTCCTGAGCATTGTATTTAAATATGGCAAGGAAAAACGCACGCTTCAAAGTCTGCTCAGGGTATCACTTTCCGATGTGGTGGATCAGTACGAACCGATTATGAGTAACTATGGCAATTTTAATGAGGCCATGAGTTATTATTTACCTCTGCAGGACAGCCGCCATACCTGGAACGACGAAACGAATCTTATCCGCAATGGCTCGTTCAGCAACAACCGCGCAGAGTTTGATTCGGAAATAAACAGCTATGAACAGAATAAATCGCTTATCAGTATGCCGCACCGCGGAGGAACCGCGGGTGTGGTGACTGATGTGCATGAACTGCACTGGAACTGGTATGGCGAACCGATGGATAAAGAGGGTAAATTATTTCTGGTTGACGGGCCCGAAGACAGCAACAAAGTGGTGTGGCGGCAGAAAGTAAGGGTGGAGCCGGATAAAGACTACATTTTTCAGTTTCACCTGTGCAATATTTCCATTCCCGACAATTCACTCAGGCATTCGGTGAAAGACAACCGCTGGCAGCGCGCGCTCATTCAGCCTGTAATTAACGGCAAAAAACTCCCTTCCTCGTTTGTGCCGGCCACAATTAAACAATGGCAGTCGTATCGGATTATCTGGAACAGCGGCAAATCCACCACCGCCAGCATTGAACTTTTCGACCGTAATACATCCGGCCTGTTCAACGATTTCGGGCTTGATATGATCAGCCTTACCGAAGCCACCGAAGAAAATCTCAAACTGGTTGGCCCCATGGCTGATACCGCTGCACTTACGCCCTACGGTTTCAGGGAAGAAGAAGATATTCTCAAGTTTTTGTTCTATGATTATTTCGAATACAGAAAGGTCAATGTAAACTTCTCCCTGTTCATGATCGAGTCACAAGCAGACGGTTCGGGTATTGTGCATTCTACTGATCCGGGTAAGGAAAGTGAATATCTGCAAAGCATCAACAAGGCGAGTTCGCGCGGGACTTTTTTCACCGAAAACAGCTATACCTACACTTCACCTGTTTTACTGAGAAGTAATGTGTTTCTGGTGCTCCGTATCAATAATATGAACCGGTATTTATACGGACTGGTGGTGGAAGAATTTTTCCTGTTCATCATTATCATTTTCATTGCCGTAATCATGTACATTCTGATTGTCCGCTTTCTGAAAAGCAATCAGGAACTGACCATGCTGAAGTACACGATTATCAATAACGTGAATCACGAAATTAAAACACCTGTAGCCGTTATTCTTGCGGCTACCGAAGCTTTGCAGAAATATTCCATTCTCGATAACAAGGAAAAAACCCTGCAGTACCTGCGCATGACCCGCGTGCAGGCCGAGCGGATAAATACGCTGCTGGATAAAAGTTTGCAGACATACGCCATTGAAGAAGAAAATTTCCAGCTTCAGCTCGAACAAGTGAATATGAACACCCTGCTTCGTGAAATCGTTTCGGCCTGGAGCGATTCGCATCGCGACCAGCTTGTGCTGGAAATAGAATTACCAGCCAAAGCCCTGATCATAAAAGGCGACAAATTTCACCTCACCAACATCATCAATACACTTATTGATAATGCGGTGAAACATGGCGGACTGAAACAGGTAAGGGTATGGCTGAGTATGGAAACCCGTAACAAGCGGGTGTTTCTTAGTGTGCGCGATAACGGACAGGGCATTCCTCCCAAACATCATAAAGATGTATTTGAGAAGTTTTTCCAGGTTCCGCTCGAAGGGCATCAGAAATCAAAAGGTTACGGACTGGGCTTGCATTATGTAAAAACAATTGCCGAATTACACAAAGGAAGTGTATCACTCACCAGCGACGGTGTATGTGGTACCGATGTTCAACTTCAATTTCCTCTTTATGCACAAATTACTATTGGTTGAAGACGAAGACATGCTGTCTATGATTATTAAGGACACGCTTGAAACCAAAGGCTTTCAGGTAATGACAGCGCACAACGGTGCTGAAGCACTGTCTGTTTTTGATAAGTTTATTCCTGATATCGCCGTGCTTGATATTATGATGGAGGGTATGAGCGGCTATGAAGTAGCTACCGAAATACGAAAGAAAAACGAGTTTATTCCGCTGCTTTTTCTCAGTGCCAAATCGCAAACGGCCGATGTGCTTAAGGGCTTTGAGGCCGGGGCAAACGATTACATGAAAAAACCGTTTTCGATTGATGAACTGCTGGCACGCCTTCAGGTATTGCTGCGCACCATTAGCCGCAGTACCGGTAAAACCCGCTACCAGATTGGTAATTACGTGTTCGATTCGGTGGCACAGACACTGAGCTTTGGCAACGAAAGCGTAACCATTTCCTTTAAAGAAGCCAAACTGCTGCAATATCTGGCCGAAACCATTAATCAGGTTGTGGAAAAAGACCGTGTGCTGGAAGACATCTGGGGCATGAATACCGTGTACACCAGCCGCAATATGGATGTAGTAATTACCAAACTGCGCCGTTATTTCAAAAACGACGACCGCATTAAGTTCATTAACCTGCGCGGGGTAGGCTATAAGCTGGTGGTGGAATAAACGGGTTGTGGCAGGTTGTTTGCATGCTCCGTTTCAAACACCTACCTTGTTGCAAATGTCAACCTCTGAACCCGGGTTTCGTAGTTTTTTTGTCAGACTCTGGCTCTGGCATGTGTTGCTTACCGCAGTGCTGGCTGTAGTGCTGCTGCTTTGCTTTTTCCACTTTACCGGCCTAAAGGTGGCAAGTGGCTATGCCTGGGCCAATCTCATTGGTTTTGTGGCCGCAGCCGTGCATTCACTTATTCTGCTTATTCTGGCGGTGCGCCTGCTGGCCCGCAACCGCCTGCTGCATGGCGGCTGTTTTGCCCTGCATTTCTTTGTTGCTTCGGCCCTGTGCTACTGGGCCTATCTCATGCTTATTGGTACGGTGATTTCGGCGTTGCTGAATTAAAAAAGCGACCCGAACAAAGTTCGCGTCGCTCAGAAAGAAACAGAACGCCCCCGTACTGTTTCTTTTTTTTAGGGCCGAAGGGGTTAGCTACGGCCTTATGCCGGCTGCTGACAGATCGGAGTTGAGATTATCCGGCAGCAGGAGGCGGGTTGTGTGTGTAATCAGACAATCAATTGAACCATATCTAAGATGGGAATTCCTGCTCGTTGGGACTGGGGCCAGTTAGCGAAACCAGTGTTTCGGTTAGTCACGCCAGGCAATTAAAAACGGTTTTTTACCGTGCAGGCGGTTTTCGCTACCTTTGCATACATCAAAAGGCCGAAACAGGCCTGAAAATGGCCATCCGGCCTTTAACTTACGTCATATGTCTGCCACAACAACTGCCATGACCCGCTCCGAAGAACTGATGAACCTTGAAGACCGCTACGGCGCACACAACTATCACCCCATTCCGGCCGTGCTCGACCGTGGCGAAGGTGTGTTTGTGTGGGATGTGGAAGGCAAGCAGTATTACGATTTTCTCTCGGCGTACTCAGCTGTGAATCAGGGCCACTGCCACCCGCGCATTGTGGCTGCGCTTACCACACAGGCACAAAAAATTACGCTCACCTCGCGCGCATTCTACAACGATGTGCTGGGCGAATACGAGCGGTACATTACCCGCTATTTCGGCTACGACAAGGTGCTGCCCATGAACACCGGCGTGGAAGGCGGCGAAACCGCACTTAAACTGGCCCGCCGCTGGGGCTATGTGAAAAAAGGCATTCCGGCCAATCAGGCCAAAATGGTGTTTGTGGAAGGCAACTTCTGGGGCCGCACGCTGGCCGCCATTTCGTCTTCTACCGACCCCGACAGCTACACCAATTTCGGCCCTTACCTGCCGGGCTATGTAATTGTGCCCTACAACAATCTCGATGCACTGGAGCAGGCACTGAGCGATCCGCATGTGGCCGGCTTTATGTTTGAGCCTATTCAGGGCGAAGCCGGCGTGGTGGTGCCGCACGAAGGTTACCTGCGCGGCGTGCGTGAGCTTTGTACTAAATACAACGTGCTCATGATTGCCGACGAGGTGCAGACCGGCCTCTGCCGCACCGGCAAAATGCTGGCCTGCGACCACGAAAACGTAAAGCCTGATCTGCTTGTGCTCGGCAAAGCACTCAGCGGCGGCATCCTGCCCGTTTCGGCCGTGCTCGCCAACGACGAAGTAATGCTCACCATAAAGCCCGGCGAACACGGCTCTACCTACGGCGGCAACCCGCTGGCCTGCCGCGTGGCCATGGAAGCCCTGCAGGTACTTAAAGACGAAAACCTGGCCGAAAACGCCGAACGTCTCGGCGAAATTCTCCGCACCGAACTCCGCGCCATTCCCTCCAAACGCATCACTGCCGTGCGCGGTAAAGGCCTGCTCAACGCCATTGTGATTGAACCGCAAAACGGCATCACCGCCTGGGAAGTATGCCTTCGCCTGAAAGAAAACGGACTGCTCGCCAAGCCCACGCACGGCGATATTATCCGCTTTGCCCCGCCGCTGGTCATTACCGAAGAACAACTTCGGGAATGCGTGGCTATCATCCGCAAAACCATTCTTTCATTCGAATAAGTTTTTATTCACTTCCCGCAAATCTCACACCTGTGAATTTCATTTTCCGTTACCAGCGCCAGCTGCTGCTTACTATGGCGGCACTCAATATTATTGCGTCAATCATCGCATTCGTATCGCCCGCATTTTTCTTCAGCCAGTTTTTCCAGCGTCAGCCCGATGCGGATCTTACCTTTCCGTTTGTGCCCATGTATCACCAGATTTTCTGGGGCTTTGTGTTCATCATGGGCATCGGTTATTTCATGGCTGCCATGAATCCGGCGGCCAACCGGGGCGTGCTGCTTATTGGTGGTTTGGGAAAACTGCTGGCCGCTGCGTTCTGGGTAATGCTTTACGTGCAGGGCGAAGGAAAATGGATGATGCTGAGCGGGGGAATTTCTGACGGATTGCTGGGTGTGGTGTTGTTGCTGATGATGGGAGGGAAGGCGAAAGTGGATTCCGGTGATAATGCTTAAATTAAAGTAATGCCCGTGCATTACTCCCCCCGAAAATCAAAGTAACTTTGCAACCGGTTCAGGCAATCTGTATTTGCCTGCCGGCAATACTCAATATGATTCAATTCGACCGTTTTACCCTTACCAACGGCCTGCGTGTACTTGTACACCGCGATAATGCCACGCCGCTGGCCTGTATAAATATTCTGTACGATGTGGGCGCGCGCGATGAGGAAGAACACCTCACCGGCTTTGCACACCTGTTTGAACACCTCATGTTTGGCGGCTCGGTAAATATTCCGAGCTACGACGAGCCTTTGCAGCGTGTAGGGGGCGAAAACAACGCTTTCACCTCAAACGATATTACCAACTATTACCTCACCCTTCCGGCGCAAAACCTCGAAACCGGTTTCTGGCTCGAGTCCGACCGCATGCTGAGTCTGGCGTTTTCGGAAAAAAGTCTGGAAGTGCAGCGCAATGTGGTAATTGAAGAATTCAAGCAGCGTTACCTCAACCAGCCTTACGGCGATGTGTGGCTGCTGCTGCGCCCGCTGGCCTACAAGGTGCATCCCTACAAATGGGCCACCATTGGTAAGGAAATTGCCCATATCGAGCAGGCGCAGATGAGCGATGTGAAAGCATTTTTCGCCAAACATTACAACCCGGCAAACGCCATTCTGGTGGTGGCCGGCGATGTGCATACGGAGCAGGTAAAAGCCCTGGCAGAAAAGTGGTTTCAGCCCATTGCGCAAGGCACCAAGCCCCCGCGCAACCTCCCCGCCGAGCCCGCACAAAACGAATACCGCCGCCTAGAAGTAACGCGCGATGTGCCCTACGATGCGTTGTACATGGCCTTTCACATGACCGACCGCCGCAGCGAAGGCTACTACGCCATGGATCTTATTTCCGACATCCTCTCGCGCGGCAATTCCTCGCGTTTGTACAACCGCCTTGTAAAAGAGCAGCAGCTGTTCAGCGAAATAAGTGCATATGTAATGGGCGATCTCGACAAGGGCTTGTTTGTGGTGTCGGGCAAACTAAACGAGGGCGTGAGTACCGATGCCGGTGAGGCTGCGGTGTTTGCCGAACTCGAAAAGCTGAGCACCGAAGCCGTAAGCGAACGCGAATTAGACAAGGTGAAAAACAAAGTGGAATCGTCGCTGCAGTTTGCCGAAATGGGTGTGCTCGACAAAGCCATGAACCTTGCTTACTTCGAACTGCTGGGCGATGCGGCCCGTGTAAATACCGAAGTAGATAACTACAGCCGCGTTACTGCTGCGCACATCAAACAGTCGGCTGCCGAAGTGCTGCGCCGCACCAATTGCTCGGCTTTGCATTACCGCGCCAATACTCACGCCTGATTTAAGCAGATACCATGTCAATAGACCGCACTTTGGCTCCGGCCTTTCAGCCTGTAAAAGACGTGCATTTGCTGCAGGCTTCAGAAGTAAAACTCAGCAACGGCATTCCGGTGTTCCGTCTCGATGCGGGCACACAGGAAGTAGTGAAAATTGAATGGCAGTTTGCCGCCGGCATCCGCATGCAGCCGCAGCCGCTGGTAGCTACCGCCGTAAACGATATGCTCGACGAAGGCATAGCCGGCCGCAGCGCCGAGGAACTGGCCGAAGAGCTTGATTACTACGGCGCGTTCATCGAGTCGGAAACCACGCACGATGTGGCTTCGTTTACGCTGTACAGCCTCAACCGGCATTTGCCCGCGGTGCTGCCGCTGGTGCGTGCCATGCTGTTTGAGCCGGTGTTTCCGGCGGCCGAGTTTGACGTGTACCTCAGCAACCGCCGCCAGAAATTTGTGGTGGATGCCGCCAAAGTGGGCAACATGGCCCGCCGCGGCTTTGCCGAATTTTTGTTCGGCTCCGCGCATCCCTACGGCGCCAAAGCCGAACTCGCAGATTTCGACCGCCTCGGCCGTGAGCAGCTGGTGAACTTTCACCGCAGCCACTACACGCCCGCAGCCTGCACCATTATTGCCGCCGGCAAAGTAACCGATGCCGTAACCGGCGAACTGGAAAAAGCCTTTGGCGCCCTGCCCGTGGGCGAAAAACCGCAGCACACCCTCATAATGCCCGCGCCGGCCACACATGCCGCACGCATACACACCCTCGAAAAGCCCGACGCCCTGCAATCGGCCATCCGCACCGGCTGCATGCTGTTTAATAAAACCCATGCCGACTACCACGCCATGCAGGTGCTCAACACCGTGCTGGGCGGCTATTTCGGCTCGCGCCTCATGGCCAATATCCGCGAGGACAAAGGCTATACCTACGGCATCGGCTCCGGCATCGTATCCATGCAGCACGCCGGCTACTTTGTCATTTCTACCGAAGTAGGGGTTGACGTAACCAACGCCACCCTGCACGAAATCCGCACCGAAATAGACAAACTCCGTCAGCACGAAATTCCGGCCGATGAGCTTGAGCTGGTGCGCAACTACATGACCGGCGTGTTCCTGCGCAGCACCGACGGCCCCTTCGCGCTGGCCGACCGCCTCAAAGGCCTGCTCGGCTACGAGCTTGGTTACGACTACTACTCGCGCTTCCTGCACACCGTGCAAAGCATCACCGCGCCGCAGCTGCAGCAGCTGGCGCAGCGTTACCTCAATCCTGAGCAAATGACGGAAGTGGTGGCGGGCATGCGGAAATAAATTAAGGACGTGTGCATATAGTTTGCATCACGTCCTTATGAACTGTTTTTTTCCTAGATGCGATTCGTTGATATAATATTGTTCTTATAGTTAATAAGTCTTTTGTTAATTTATCAGATCACAATCTTAACGTGTATTAATGGTATTGAATAAATACTATATTTTACTTAAAGGGGCAAATAAAGTACTCAGACTTGAAAAATTTATTGCTTTTGATAATGTTACGACATATTGTGGCATTGGAGATTTCAATGTATTCGTAATTTCAGCTTGAATTGTAATGCCAGTAGATGCTTCAGTAATCCATGCTCTGCCAGAAAAGAAATAATCATTAGTGGACTTGTATGTTTGATTGTTAATTTTACTTGATTCTGGAGTATAAATTGTAGTCCAACCGGCAGCAAAATAGATAGATACTGTTATGTTTTTGTTTTGATGATTAATATACAAACCAAGCCCCTTGTTGAATTTAAACTGATTAGATTTAGAGTTAAAACTTCTTGGGTAATTTAATATTTGCGGAAATTGTGAGGATACTGTTCTTGTTTGCGAATACGCAGAGTCGCCAATAAGATATTCTGTGTTTTTTGCAATTCTTTGCCAGATAAATTCTGCTGATGGCGAGAAATATAGTTGAACTAAGTTAGAAGAAGAACTCAAGGATTTTATCTTAAATTTTTTGTGATTAATGTTTATCAGTGGTGAAAAATATGCACCAATATTTTCTGATGAAAATTTAGTGATGGCATCTGTTTGCTCATAAGAAAAAACCGATGTAGTGTCATTTATTTTTACAGCTTGATAAGGACGAATTACGTCTTTGAGCGTATCAACTGATGTAATATTTCTATTTCCATATAAGTTTAAAAAGAAGCCACTTTTAAAACCATTTTCATGGGAGTTAGGGACAAAAATATTTGTAGCAAAAAATAAATTTTTCGCTTGTATCCCATCTACCAGATCAAAATTTGTTCCTACATACGCCAAGTAGTTATATTGATTTATGGACTCACTTTTTTTTGTTGTGATAGATGTCATTCTATCTTTTGATAGATTAAGAGAAGAGATGTTTTTTTTGTTCTTGAATACTACTAAATCTATTAAAAGTGTTCTTTGCTTGTCAGGAATACTGTCAGGAAAAATTGTTACAAGAAAAAGTATGGTGTCCCCGTTGTTTTTTGAAGTAAGTGTTTGTTTGTTGTGAAGAATTTCATAGTCTGTTGCAGGCAGAGAACTATTATTGATATTAGCTACGATGTCAACTTCTAGTGTATCTCCAATTGGAATACTGTCAATATAGTATTTGCAGATTACTTCGGTCGATTTGAGTGGGGCTTTAGTGATCGCTATCTCCTTATTAATCATCGATATCATAAATTTAGAGTCAGATTGTGCAGATGAGTTAATTGATAGAAAAACACCAGCAGCAATTAGGAGTTTTGTCAGTAGTTTCATGAGTTTAGAGGTTTGGTTTCATGAAATTTATGTAATTTTAATGTGCAAGTTTATTTTTGGGGTATATTTTATTAAATCATTGATTAATTTCCCTAAATCATAGGATTTAACACTCCTTAGTACACAAGCCGCGCAAAGGCTTGCTTTGCATCCTCAGAATCCTATCTTTGTGTTGGCTCACAACACATTGATAACACGATTTATGATGCAAATAGGAATAAAGCGACTCCTGCTTTTCCTCTTACCCGCCTTTTTCCTGCTTCCGCAGGCAAAAGCTTCGCACCTGATGGGTGGCGAAATTACGTGGGAATGTCTGGGTACCGGGCAGTTTGTGTTTCAGATGAAACTTTACCGTGATTGCAACGGTGTTACGGCTCCGCCGGCGGCTGCGCTCGATGTATTTAACAATCCGGCCATTACGGTAATCAACCTCACACTGGTTTCGCAGCAGGATATTTCGCCCGTGTGCAACGGCGCGGGGCCTACCATTACCTGTGCTGCAGCTTCTGCGTCAACCACACCCATTCCGGGCGCGGTGGAAGAATACATTTATCAGTCGGCACCCATTTTTATGAATGGTACACCGCCCCCGCAGGGCTGGGTGTTTACTTACGACGACTGCTGCCGCAACAATGCCATTGTGAATTTGCAGAATCCCGGCGGTGCGGGGTTCACGCTGCGCGCCATTATGTATGCCTACAATGCGCAGAACATGAATCCGTGCTACGATAACTCACCGAAATTTCTCGAAAGTCCCAAGTCAATTATCTGCACCGGTTATCCGTTTACCTACAACCACAATGCAGTGGATGTGGAGCTCGACTCACTTTCCTACGCCTGGGCCGAGCCGCTTGATCAGTTTACCACGTTTCCGCCCGCCGCCTACAACCCCGGTGTGGATCCGCCGTTTATTCCGTTTGTGGCCGGTTTCAGTATGACCAGCCCGCTTCCCGGCACCAACCTCGATCCGAACAACGTGCCCGCCACACTCGATCCGTTTACCGGCGAAGTTTCTTACACTTCCTTTACACAAGGCGCGTTTGTTACCTGCATTAAAGTGCAGGCGTGGAAATGCGGACAGCTTGTAGCCGAAATTTTCCGCGAAATTCAGGTGGTGCTTTTACCCTGCGGCACCAATACGCCGCCCGATGTGAATGCACCGTTTCAGGATCCCGTTACCGGCCTCTTTACCTTGTATGCCGATACGGTAACGGCCGGGCAGCTTGTTACCTTTACACTCACCGGAAGCGATTTTGAGTTTTTACCCAACGGCGCACCGCAAACGGTAACCATGACCGCCACCGGCCTGCAGTTTGGCACCGGCTTTACCAATGCGGCTTCCGGCTGTTTAAATCCGCCCTGCGCCACGCTTAATCCGCCTCCGCCCGTGTCGGGGGCATTGGGTACGCAAACCACCTTTACCTGGCAAACCGACTGCAACCACGTATCCTACACCAACCAGTGTTTTGTGCAGTCGAACACCTACAATTTTGTAATCCGCACGGCCGATGATTTTTGTCCGGCACCGGCCCAAAACATTGCCACCATTTCCATTACCGTGCTCAACTTGCCGGTGGTGCAATCGCCGGAGGTGCATTGCCTGGCGGTGGATGCTGCCGGCGGGGTTACGCTTACGTGGGAGCAGCCGCTTGATACGGCCAACACCTTCAACAGCTACCACATTTACAGCTCCGCCAATGCCAGCGGGCCGTTTACGGTTATTGATTCTATTTTCAATTACAACCAGACCAGCTACACCCACGCCGGTGCCAACGCCAACAGTGCGCCGGTGTATTACTACGTGCAAACCCGTTCGGGATGCGGTGGTGCGGTTATGCTGCCTCCGCAGGATACACTCAGCTCCATTTACCTGCAGGTGGTAAACAACAATAACCTTACCGCTACACTCAACTGGAACAACATCAGCACACCGCCCCCGGTTTCGCAGTTTGGCTGGTTCCGCATTTACAAGGAATATCCCGCCGGTGTGTGGACACTTATTGATTCCACCCAGTCGCTCAACTACACCGACAGTATTCCGTATTGCAACGCCAACGTAAATTACCGCATCGAAATAGGCGATTCGCTGGGCTGTGTGTCTGTATCCAATGTGGACGGCGTGCTGGCGCAGGATGCCATTGTGCCTGCCGTGCCCGTGCTCGACAGCGTGTCGGTAAATGCGGCCGGTAATGCCGTGCTGGGCTGGCAGCCTTCCACCTCAACCGACGTAACGGCCTACATCATTTTCCAGTTCATCAACAACATCTGGACGGCCATTGATACCGTGTATGGCTACAACAACACGTCATACACCAACACCATTTCCAACGCCGACCAGCAAAGCGAACTCTACGCCGTGGCGGCGGTTGACAGCTGCAGCAACGTAACCGTGTTCAGCAGTCAGCACAACACGCTGTTCCTTACCGGCATACTTGATGTGTGCAACGTGGCCAGTGTGCTTTCGTGGAATGCCTACAACAACATGACCGGCGGTGTGGCCGCGTATGAAATCTGGTTTACCGAAAACGGCGGGCCGCTTCAGCAGGCCGGCACAGTGGCCGGAAACATCACCACCTTTACACACAGCGGCCTCACCCAGTTTTCGACCTACTGCTATTATGTGCAGGCGGTTGATGCCACGGGGTTAATTACGTCCACCTCGCAGGAGTTTTGTCTTTTTGCCAACGTGCCCCAGCTGCCGGCGTTTGAATACCTGCGTGTGGCTACCGTAAATGCGCCGAACACCGTTGAAGTGCGCGCCTTTGTGGATGTAACGGCCGACGTGATCCGCTATGATGTGTATCGCTCAGAAACACAAACCGGCCCGTGGGCGCCGCTTGGCAACGTACCTTTTTCGGCCACCACACCGCAAATCAGCTTTACCGACAACACCGCCGAAACCAGTGTGAAAAGCTACTGGTACAAAATGGTGGCGGTTGACAGTTGCGGCAACGATGCGTACACGTCAAACCTTGGCCGCACCATTCTGCTTCAGGCCACCGCCAACAACGAAATTACCAATACCCTCATCTGGAACCCGTATGAAGCCTGGGCTTCGCCGGTGCTGGGCTACAACGTTTACCGCGCAGTTGACGGTGTGCTTGCGCCCGTGCCTGTAACCTTTGTGCCGCATACCGGTACAATGACCTACACCTACGTAGATCAGGTTGAAACCTACATTCCGCAGCGCGGACGTTTCACCTACCTGATTGAAGCCGTGGAAACACCTGTAAATCCCTTCGGCTACACCGATACCAGTTACTCCAACCTGGCCGAAGTGGTGCAAAAGCCGCTGGTGTATGTGCCCAACGCCTTTACACCCAACGGCAACGGCCTGAACGACTTGTTTATGCCCTCGCTCGGTTTTGTGGATGTGGAGGAATACGACTTTACGGTGTTTAACCGCTGGGGCGAAATTATTTACCGCACCAATGTGAAAACCGAAGGCTGGGACGGACGTTACCTCGGCGATAAATGCCAGCCGGGCGTGTATGTGTGGACGGTAACCTTCCGCGCCGCTTCCGGCGATTTTGTGGACCAGAAAGGTACAGTTACGTTAATTCGTTAACTTGAGCCGATGGAAACCACCGCCGGTACAAAAGAAGCGCAGTTAGCCACCATTACCCGTTTTTTGCACGAAATAGGCCTGGAAACCCGCCAAGGCGAGGTGCCCGAAAACACGTTTTTGTCTGCTATTTTGATCAAAAACGGCGTTATTGTCTATAATCCTGAACAATTACTGTATCCCGGCGACCTTTTGCACGAGGCCGGGCACGTGGCTGTAAGTTTGCCGCATGAGCGGGCCGGGCTGCACAACAATGTGCTGGAACTTGACCAGAACAAGCAGGGCGAGGAAATGGCCGTGCTGCTGTGGTCGTGGCTGGCAGCAAGGCATATTGGTATTCCCGACGAGGTGTTGTTTCACGATACCGGCTACAAGGGCGAGGCCGCCTGGCTGCGCGAACAGTTTCAGAGCGGGCACTACCTCGGTGCGCCGCTGCTGCAGTGGATGGGAATAATTGAACCGGCAGAGCCGGGCAAAATGCCCCGTGTAAAAAGCTGGCTGCGCAGCTGAGCCGGTTGTGAAGAAGTAATTCCGCCTCAGCCAAACAATTTTCGCCATAATTGCATACCTTTGCACGAATTTTAACCGAAACGCTAAAATTCAAACCGTTCTTATGGCTGTTGCTCCCAAATTTCTTGCAGAAGGTCTTACCTATGATGATGTGCTGCTGGTGCCGGCATATTCAGAAGTGCTGCCCCGTGAAGTTGATATCCGTTCTAAATTCTCCCGAAACATTACACTCAATGCGCCCATCGTTTCCGCTGCAATGGATACGGTGACCGAGTACGAACTCGCCATTGCCATTGCCCGCGAAGGCGGTATCGGTGTAATTCACAAAAACATGAGCATCACCGCCCAGGCCGATCATGTGCGCCGGGTAAAACGCTCGGAAAGCGGTATGATTATGGACCCCGTTATCATGTCGGAAGCCGCCACCATTGGCGACGCACTGGCGCTGATGAAGGAAAACAAAATCGGCGGCATTCCGGTGGTCAACGACAAAGGCATCCTCACCGGCATTGTCACCAACCGCGACCTGCGTTTCGAGAAAGTCATGAAACGCCCCGTGCGCGAGGTAATGACTTCCAAAAACATCATCACCACCCGCCAGGGCACCGACCTCAAAAAAGCCGAGCAGATTCTGCAGCAGTACAAGATTGAAAAGCTGCCCGTGGTTGACAAAAACAACAAGCTGGTTGGCCTCATTACCTACAAAGACATTATCAAAATAAAAGAGCGTCCCAATGCCTGCAAAGACGCGCTGGGCCGCCTGCGCGTAGCCGCCGGTGTAGGCGTTACTGCCGATACCATGGAGCGTGTGGATGCGCTGGTAAAAGCCGGCGTGGATGCCATCATCATCGACACTGCGCACGGCCACTCCAAAGGGGTGATTGACATGCTCAAGCGCGTAAAGAAGGCCTATCCCAACACCGACATTATTGTAGGCAACGTAGCCACTGCCGAAGCCGGCCTCGCGCTGGTAAAAGCCGGGGCTGATGCCGTAAAAGTGGGCATCGGGCCCGGTTCCATCTGCACCACGCGCGTAATTGCCGGTGTAGGCGTGCCGCAGCTTACTGCCGTAATGATGGTGGCCGAAGCCCTCAAAAAATCAGGCATTCCCGTAATTGCCGACGGCGGCATCCGTTTCACCGGCGATATTCCGAAAGCCCTTGCTGCCGGAGCCAGCACCATCATGGCCGGTTCGCTGTTTGCCGGTGTAGAGGAATCGCCCGGCGAAACCATCATTTACGAAGGCCGCAAATTCAAGTCGTACCGCGGCATGGGCTCGCTCGAAGCCATGCAGAAAGGCTCCAAAGACCGCTACTTCCAGGATGTAGAGGACGATATTAAGAAACTGGTGCCCGAAGGCATTTCCGGCCGCGTACCCTACAAAGGCCAGCTTTCCGAAATCATGTACCAGCTCATCGGCGGCCTGCGTGCCGGCATGGGCTACTGCGGCGCCAAAGACATTGCCACACTGCAAAAAGCGCAGTTTATCCGCATCACTGCAGCCGGTATCAAGGAAAGCCATCCGCACGATGTGATGATTACGCGGGAGGCGCCGAATTATAGCCGCTAACGCGGAATGTTCAATTTTGAATGCTAAATGTATAATGCAGCCGGACTTTGTCCGGCTGTTTTTTTTGGGGTGTGTGTAATAATGCAGCCGGCTGTTTTTTTTGGGGGGAATGTTTGGAGTGGTTTTTTGTGTGTTGTAATGCAGCCGGGTGTTTTTTTTGGGGTTAGGCTGTTTTTTTTGGGGGGGAAGTGTTTGGAGTGGTTTTGTGGTGTTGTAATGCAATTGGGTGTTTTTTGGGGTTCGGCTGTTTTTGGGGTTGGAGTGTTTGGTGTGGTTTTGTGGTGTAGTAATTCAGCCGGGTGTTTTTTTGGGGGAGTGATGTAATTCTTTAAGTGGGGTGTTTGGGGACGCGTATTTTGGGTAGTTGTCACCGGGATATAGGTTTTACGCATAATGCGTATATTAAATAGTTGATAATGTAATGTGTTTATAAATAATGAGTTAATGTATTTTGTAGTTAGTTGTGTTTTTGCGGGGTAATTGCGTATATTTAGGAGTTGCCTGCAACCCTAACAGATCCTAATAGCAAAGACAGAATTTATGTTTGGATATAGAAATACAATTAAGGCTTTCTATGAAATAGACAGCTACACTTACAGACAAGAAAAATCAAATAGCATTGTAAGTGAGATAACAAATAAAGGCAAAGAATACATTTTGGGGGTTGATGAAAATGAATTTATAGAGTATTTAATTGAAAAATATAGTATTGAACCATTAACGGTTGACAGGGAAAATCCAAGTATCAACGAACCAACTGTTTCAAAAGAATGGGTAGAAGACAGAATGTGGAGAGAAAAATATCAAACTGATGTTTATACTTTTACAATTAGTTACAAATTTTCAGGTTCGTCTGAATTATTTAAGGTTAGACCTGACACTTGGACAATGACTACAACTGAAATTTCAATAAATGAACAAAACTCAACAGTATCGTTTAGTTTTAAACTTTATAGAAAAGACCCAGGAGAATTTAATAATGCTAAAAGAGATTTTGAAAACAGAGCCTTTGCAAATCTTCAAAATGTAAATAACTTAGTTAGTAGTTGGAATAATTCAATTAAAGGACTTGCAACTTCAACATTTCAAGAACACAAAAGAAAATTTCAGCAAGAGAATGATTTTTTTGCTGCAATCAATGTAAAAGTAAATACAAATACTTCATCAGTATTTACTGCACCAACAATAAAGAAAAAAGTTATACCACAACCAACAGTAAGTCCAAAAAAAGAATTTTCATCAGAGCCAATGATGAGCAAAGAAATGTATGATGACATCTTAAAAGTGATCTACGATTCTGGAAAGAATATGGAGAAGAAACCAACTTTATATCAAAACAAAGACGAAGAGGGTTTAAGAGACCAATTTTTGTTCGTATTAGAAACAAGATATGATGGAACTACTGCAAGTGGTGAAACATTTAATAGAAGTGGTAAAACAGATATACTTTTGAAATACGCTAATGATGGAAGTAATTTATTTGTAGCAGAATGTAAGTTTTGGCACGGAATAAACGAATTTCAAAAAGCAATTTCACAACTATTTGACAGATACTTAACTTGGAGAGACTCAAAAACAGCCTTGATAATGTTTGTGAAAAATAAAGACTTTTCAAATGTAATTGAGACAGTAAAAAAAGAAATTAACGAACATCCTTACTTTTCTAAATTAGTCGGACATCGTGGTGAGACTTCTTTTAGTTACTTGTTTCATTTACCACAAGACAATCAAAAACCAGTACAATTAGAAATAATGCTTTTTCATTATGACAAATAAATAGGGCAGCAGGCAACATCGGTTTGGCAATATGGCGGCTGAAGTGCTTCTATGAAACATTTGTGCAAGGTTCAACAGCATTAATTCTATTGAACTTTATTGCTAAAAATCCGCCACATCGCCAAGCCGTTTCCCGTTAGCAACAATTATATGACAAACCATGATATCAGTAAAATTGGTTTAAGCCCAAAAAAATGCAACAAAATGAAAGAGGAAATATATATTTCATATGCATGGATTAAATCCCCTACAGGCAATAAGGGGCACTCAACAATTGTTAACTCTATTGAGAAAAAATTGAAAGGTCATTTCAGCGTTAAAATTGATAAAAAAGATTTAAAGTACAAGGGAAACATAAAGGAATTTGAACAACGACTGGGACGAAATGGAAAAATTGTTATTGTCATTAGTGATAAGTTTCTTAAGTCAAAACATTGCATGCACGAAGTGCAATGTATAGTTGAGAAAGGCAATGTATATGAACGGATATTTCCAGTTGTGTTGGATGATGCTGACATTTATAACTCAAAAGGGATTCTTAAGTACGCTAAGTATTGGGAGAAGGAAAAGGAAAAATTAGAAAAGGAGTTGAAAAAAACTAAATCGCAGGCCAATCTTATTCCAGTACAAAACGACATCAATTTATTTTCTAAGTACCGTGAAATTATTGCTGGTTTTATTGCCATACTCAACAATATGAATACGCTAACTCCAGAAATTCATGAAGGGGCAAAATTTGAACAATTAATTGAAGCACTGTATGGAAAAAATCCACGACCTGACCATAAGCAGGAAAAGGATTACGCCAAGCGAATCTCAGAGACCAAAAAACTATTTGATAGTGCAATAAAGATTATAGAAAAGGAAATCAAAGAGAGAAAAATTAAGGCTGAGGAAATTCTTGGAAAAATAAGGCACTTTCAAAATCAATGCACCCAACAAACATTTCAAATTGCTGTAATGGCAATTTTAAAATCGGGGAAATCCACCTTTTTAAATTCGTTACTCGGCAATGAGTTTTTGCCCGTTTCGAATGTTGCGGCAACTTCTGTCCCCGTTAGGATTAATCATTCAAGACATAAAGACGGGTATCTTACTTTTGGGAAAAGCAAAATTGATGGTGTAGAAAAGATTAGGAAGCAAATCGAATTGACCAATGAAGAAAAGAGAGATAAGGGAATGCAAGAGGTTCAATTTAATTTGTTTGCTTCTTTCAGGGCACTTGAGGATAAGGAAATGACTGATATTAAGTTTGAAATATTAGACACACCTGGCTTTGGTGAAGCACTTACTGAAATTACAATTGGAAAAACAATTGACGAATCCAATTTGGAGCTTATTGATAAAATCAGCGCAATAATCTATTTGCTGGATTACACCAAATTGAAAACAACAGACGAGGATAAGGTGTTTGCAAAGTTAACTGAGATGCGAAGTGACATTCTGGATAAAATATCAGACAGGTTGTTTTTTATAATTAACAAAATTGATGAGGAAAACAGGAATAGTTTGCCACCAGATAAAGTAGTTGATTATGTATTTGACATCGTTAAAACGAAAATGCCGAATGTTTTAAAGCAGCACATTTTTACAATATCCGCTAACCGTGCATTATTATCTAGATTAATTCTTTTTGAGAATGCGACCAGTGAAGCGAAAAAGGACTTTGGTAGAATGGCCTTTGGATTTAAAGCAAACCAAAAGGATGAATCGGAATACAAAGAAGTAGCAAGAGAAATATTAGCCGCCAGTAACATTCTTGAAGTTGAAAGCAGAATTCTGAATCACATTTTCGATAATCGAAGTAGGATATTTGTCGAAGGTCTGCAGGACAGCTTGAAACATTTAATGAAGGAATTCAAGAATAAATTTATTATCACTGCTGAAGGAGTTCTTAGCAGAACAATTGAAGAAATTACTGACCTTGAATCAAAAATTGAGGCAGCAAAAAAAAAACAACAAAGTATCCAGGACGAAGCGGATAAATTTGAAACGGAAATCAAGGAATGGAATGAAATAGAATTTCGAAACTTTGAAAAAAGCATCACAGATCAAATTGACTCAGCTTTCAATATTGAAAAGGTTGAAGAAAAGCAATCGTTTTGGGGTAGAATGATGCCAAATTGGGTAAAGAGAGTTGGAAATAAATTGCGCGAGGTACAAGACTCCGTTGATTCCAGTTCGAAATATGATGTTGAGGAATCAATTCGTGCGCTTAACAAGGAAATTAATGAGGAGTTAATTAATTCATTCGGAATATTCAGACGGGAATTAGAGAATAAATTAGCCTCAAAGCAGAAAGCACTTTTTGAATCGCTGAAGCAAACGATAAATACATTAGCAAAAGAGTTCGAGAGCACATTAAAAAAAGGACTTAAAGTGGAATTTGAACAAACAGAGGTTCGCTTAGACGAGCCAGATTTTGACAGAACCCTAATAAAGGCAGATGAGCTCATTGATAGATTTGTACAAAGCGACTGGAAAGGAGTTCGTGTTGCAAAAAAAGAAAAGGTTTACAACGAAAGAAAGAATTGTTATCTGGGGGGATACGACACTTTTACTACTTATGAAACTCAATACTTTGAGGAGAATAGAATAAGCAAGACCTCCTTAGAATTGTTTTGGAAAAAAGTAATTGATGACAGGCATCAAAATGCGAAGGGAGTGACGAATAAGTTACTTGAAAACAGTATAAAAGCTCAGATTAAGAACGCAAGGAAAAGTTTCGACACATACGTGGGAGATTACCTTTTAACTATCCAAGAACAAAAGGCTCGATTGACGAATAGCGACAAATCGGAAATTGCAAATCAGATAGCACACTTAAGACAATTAAATGAGACGGTATCGAGTATTATTCAAGATTTGAAATAGCTATTCAGTAAAATAGTGAAGTTTAGTAAACTTTGGGAAAATTATAAAACAACTATTGCTAACAGGCGTTTGGCTCAATGGTGGGTACAGTGGTTAAATGAAGCTTTTGCTTCTTTCTAAGTTTCTGCTGCTTTGACTGTGAAGTGCTTCGAAATACTGCACGAACGCCAAACGGCAAAACCTTACTACTAATTCTAAATCATATCACATCGACAACAAATAGAAAGAAAATGATCGAACCTGAAATACAATATAAAGTACCAAATTACTGCCCGACTTGTAATTCGATAGTTGAGACTGGAATTCTTTTCAGTTATGCTTTGAATATTATATACACAGACGAATTAGAAAACCAAGGGACAGCCGTAATATTAGGAAAGTGCTTGAATTGCAACAGTCCGTTTTTATCACAAGAAGATTTTCAAAATATTGAAGAGCATTCTTGGGTAAATGACAAATTTCAACTTTACCCATTGACAGACAACTTCGCATTAAAAAACGCACCTGATATTGTTATTAATCCATACAAAGAAGCCCAGAAATGTTTTAGGGCTCAAGCATATGAAGCTTGTGTAATAATGTGCCGAAAAGGAATTGAAGCGATATGCACTGACAAAGGCGAGACAAAGGGCAACCTCGCAGACAAATTAAAAAAACTAAAAGACAACCATATTTTAGAAGAAACATTTTATAACTGGTCAAACGAATTGCGACTTATTGGAAATGACGGAGCCCACTCACACGACAAAATAATTAACAAGCAAGATGCGAGAGACGCCATTGACTTTTTTGACGCTTTGATAACATATTTATATCATTTGGTTGATCAATACAAAAAATTAAAAACTCGTAGAACTAAGTAATGACAAGTGGAGTAAAGAATATTATTTATTTCAGTGTCTATCTATAGAGTATCAAATTTATTAGCATAGTAATGAGCTTTTTCACGGTCTTTAGGTTCGCTATTCCCATAGAAGTTACTATGAGAAAATAGTGTTTGTGTAAGGTAATTTTTAAGCCAAAGATATTTTGCATAGTTTTGAGTTCCACTGTATAATTCATTTTTAATATTAGTATATATATATTCTAAATCATCGATATTTTTAAGGGCTATTCGTTCTGCAAATGAAATAAAAATTGCATCATTATTTATGATCGTAAAGTCGGTGGGATATTGATATATTAAACGATTTGGTCTATCAACTGCGCCGGGGTAAATGCTATCATAGTTATATTGTAATATAAAATATTCTTTGGTTTGGTGGGAAGGATTACTATCATATGATGCAATGATTCTTGGGTCAATAATTACTCTAGGATATTTTTCCTGTGATTCTAAAATATAAGCATCACTAAGTCCATTTCCTACAACAATATTTAGTTCAGTATCAAAATGAATGTCACCTAAAGTTACTGCTCCTCTAATCCAAATATTTTCCCTTGCACAGTCGCATTGTATTGTTTGAACTGCAGTTAATAGCTCTCTTAATCCTTCTATGCTTAACTCACTGGCAAGAATAACTGAATCACTCACTAATTGACCGCGAACATTTTCTTTACTCGATTTTACTTTTTTTAGAGTTTTAGTAATTACTTCGAAATACTTATCAAACCTAAGGTCTGTATCTTTTTTGCGTAACATTTCTTTAAATCCTAAGACATCTAAAAATGCAACATATTGCTTCTCTTTTAGATTTTTTGACATTGACATTGTTTTCTGTTTTTGTATGATTGCGTCTTTCTGGTGTTTATTTATATATTGTAAATATATTAAGTGTTTTATTTAGATCAAGATTTGTGCTAATATTTATATTAAAGGAGTAATAAATTGTCATTTTTAGGCAGATCTCTTTCTGATCTAGCTTCATGGTGAATTTAATGTATATGACACTAACATACCCCCTCAAAAAAAACACCTGCCGGCATTGCTGCACAGCAGGTGTTTACTTCAACATTAATCAATTTACTCGTGAATGAGTTTGGCGGAGTAGCTGAACCCGCTGCGGCGGTCTTCAATTTTAAGCAGATACACACCCGCTGCACAGCCCGTAAGCTGCGTGTTTATTTGCATGCGGCCGGCATCGGTTTCGCGCATTTCCTGATGCACCACGCGGCCGGCAAGGTCAGTTACCGTAATAGAAATGGTATTGCTTTGCGGCGATACGAAGTCGAAAATGAGTGTGCCGTTGGTGGGATTGGGATGCAGATTGTCCACAAACACGCTGCCGGGCTGGTAGTTGATGAGCACCACCGGCGAGTAGGTGTAGGTGCCGTTAAAATCAACCTGCTTTAAGCGGTAGTAGTTTTCGCCCTGTTTCGGGAAAGCGTCAACCTGCACATAATGCAGCGGCTGTGTGCTGTTTCCGGCCCCGTCAATGGTAGCAATAGGCTGGAAGAACTGCCCGTCGGTTGAGCGTTCGAGCACGAAGTAATCGTTGTTCTGCTCGGTGGCAGTAGTCCAGCGCAGCACGTTGTGCTCGTTTTCGCTGGTGCCGGTAAAGGAAATAAGTTCAACCGGCAGCGGCGTTTGCGACTGCGCCACGGCAAATACCGAGAAGCCGTTTAAGCCCGTGCGGCTGGTTTGCGCAGCGGTGCTGGTGGCTACACACGTGCCCTGCAAACCCCAGGCGCTGGCTATGTTGGCGGCTTTCATTACCGTCCACCCCGAAGCGCCCGCCGTGTTGCTGTAACTGGTGCTGAACAGCGTGACATCATAATTGCCCGAAGTGGCATTGGCCGAGGCATTGATGGTCCAGTAACCGTTGTTGAGCGCCTGCAGCGCATTGTAGGTGGCGTTGGGGCATTCGCTGGCGGCAGGGCCGTTGGGCAACACCGCCCACGGATCAAACCTTGCAATGAGCTGCGGAATGGTGGTGGTGGTGGTAAACGTAATTTGTGCGCGCTGGTAGCCCTGCAGCACCGTGCCCACGGGCAGGTTGTAAGCCACCGCCGCGCCCGAAAGCCAGCGGCGCAGGTTGCCGGCCACAAAACTGTTTGTATTGCCCGCCGTGCAGGCTGCCGAAGCGGTGTTGGTTACCTGCACTTCGTTGGCGGCAGTAACAATGCGGCCGTTAGTAAGTGTAAGTGTGCCCGATGTGCCCAGCACCATATTGGTGGCCAGCGTTACACCCGTGCCGGTGTGGTTCATAAGCACATTGTTAAGCGTGAGTGTGCTTGTGCCTTGATTATACGTTTGCGCGGCGGTGCCGTTAAACTCAAGCGTGCCGGTGGTGCCGGTGTTGGTGTAGGTGCTGCTGCCGTTGCTGTTGGTGAAGTTGCCGGCTACCCGCACGTAGTTGCCCGTGGTGTTGAATACACTGGTGTTGTTGGTGGTGGTAAAATTGCCGCCAATATCAATGGCTGCATTCAATATTACCTGTCCGCCGGTTTTGGTAATGGTGAGGTTGCCCACTTTATCGGCTCCCACAAACGAGCCGGTAATGTTTTGCACCACCGAACCGTTGTTGAACACAATGGTAGAAAGCGGACTGCACACGAGTGAACCGAAGTTGGTAAAATCGCCGCAGATGTTGAGTGTGGCGCCGGCCTGCAGGGTAAGTGTGGCGCCGGGATTGATGGTGAGGTTTTTTACGTTGTATGTACCTGCGGTGAGAATGGGTTGTGTAACCGACGAGGGCGAAATTACCGCATCAATGCCGCAGGTGGGCGAGTTGCAGCCGCCCCAGTTGCCGGTGGGCACCCACGCACTGTTGGTGCCGCCGGTCCACGTAACCGAGTTGCCCGCAGCGGTGTAGTTGATGGGCGATGTGGCCGAGAAGTTGAGCGTAAAGCCGGAGGTGGAGTTGGAGAAGTTACTTACGCAAAGCAAATACACATCGCCATTGTTCACGGCCAGCTGCTGCTCGTAGGCAAAGTTGAAGCCGGGATAGGCTGCAGGTGCGGTATTGGTTACGGTGCTGTTGAGGCCGGTAACCCCCAATCCGCTGTAGTTGCAGCGTATGGGCACTGCACCGGCGGCAATACCGGCACAGTTGGTAGCGCCAGCGCCGGCAATTTTCCACACGGCAAAATCGTAGTCGGTGGCGGCGGTGCTGGGTGCGCCGGGCCAGTCGTTGGGCACAATGTCGAAGGTAAGTGTGCCGTTGGCATTAATCGGAATGGAATACCATGCCGAGCCGCGTTCGCCGGAGGCAAGGCAGATGGATGCGCCTGTGAAATCGCAGATATTGCCGTAGGCCTGATAACCGGGGTTACCAATGGCAATGGTGGCGTTGCACACGGGGTTGGGCGCCGAGCAATCCTGCCCCACGGCAGCCGGAAAACCTACTGCGCCGTTTACCGCCATAATATCAAACGTGCCGGTGAGCGAGTTGGCGCCGTCCACACGAATGAAGTAGGTGGCGCCTGCGGTTAAGCCGGTGGCGGTTATTTCGGAATTGCTGTACGACGAAGTACCGCACACAGGCGCATCGTCGTTGCAGGCCACCTGGGTAAGCGAGGCGCAGGTGCCGCTGTAAAGTGCAATCTGCGTATTGGTGAGCGAGCCGATGCCGGTGCGGATGCGCAGCTGCCCCGAAGCCGGACACACCACTGAATACCACACGGAGTTAATGGTGCCGGTGGTCCAGCAGCTGGCTGCGGCGGGTTCAGACACACTGCCGGAGCAGGTGTTGTCGCCACTCAGGTTTACGTTGAGCGGAAGCGATTGTGCGTTGCAGGGTAAGTCGTTGGCGGGGCCGCTGCCGTTGTTTACAATGTTTATATCGTAGGTGGCGGAGCTGGGCGATGCCCAGGTATCTACCACAATGTAATAGGTTCCGGCCGCAGGCACGGTAACGGAAGCGGAAAGCGGGTTGCTGCCGCCGGCCGAGCCTACGCAGGTGGTGCCCACGTTGCCCGGGCAGCCATTATACACCTGAAAACCGATGTTGGAGGTGCTGGCGTTGCTCAGGGTAATGCCTAAGCAGGCCGCACCGCTCAGGGTAACCGCATATACACGGTCTTCGCCCGATTCGTAGAGCGTGGCGCAGGAGCCGGTGCTGGCATTGGTGTAGTCGTTGCCGTAGCACGCGGTGGTGTGCCCGGTAGCGGTGTAGGGAAGTGTAACGGTTGGTGCATTGCTGCACAGGGTGCCTGCCGCAGCGGCTGAAGGTGCTGAGATGCTGATGTCGTAAGGATTACAAAACGGCGACGACTCAGAATCAACCACCACGTAATAGGTAACGCCCGATGTAACATTGAAGCACAAACTCTTGTTGCCGGTTGAACTTTGCGCATTGGCCACACAGGCTGCGGTGGAGGTAATGCAGGGCGGCACGTTTATCGGACAACCATCATACACCATTACGGCCGTGAATGAGCCTGATGATGTGAGATTGAGCGTGACCTGCCCGGTGGATGCAGCGGTGAAATAAAACACTTCATCTTCGCCGGTGTAGTAAAAACCGGAACCGCACACCGACGATACATTGGTGCTGAGAATATTGTTGATTTTACCGCAGGTGGTACGGCCGGTAGAGGTGTAGGGCAGCGAAATACTCACGGCACCTGTACCCAAAGCCGCCACACAGTTGGTGGCAGGCGCAGAAATAGTGAGGTTGTTGTAGGCATAACACGACGAACCATCCAGCACAAGATAATAGGTAGTGCCGGAAGTTACACAGGTGGAAAGCGTGGCATCACTGCCGCTGGTGGAGGCTACACAGTTGCTGCTGCTGCAAATGTTGGGGCATCCGTCGTACAGATACATACCGGCATCAAACGTAGAAGAGTTAAGACCAATATTGATTAAACCGCTGACCGTTGGTGTAAATGCCCACACCTGATCTTCGCTGCTCATGTAAAACGAGTTACCGCAAACTACGGTATTGCTTCCATCCACATTGTTTACCGAACCGCAGGTGGTTCCGGCGCCCGAGGCATAGGGAAGCGAAGCCACGGTGGTAAAACCGGTGCCCATTAAACTGGCGCAACTAGCTGCCGTGGCGGATGATACAAGCGAGATATTATCTACAGCCGATGGCGGGTTTGTACCAATAGAACCATCGCAGTTGAAACTGAATACCAGACGCTGCGTAGTGCCGGCAATACCGGTGCAGGGCAGCGAAATGGAGGCGCTTTGCCAGGTGGCTTGTGAATTGTAGGTGGTGCCAAGCTGCCCGGTGGTGAGTTCGGTTCCTGCGGCGGGCGTGGTGGTGGTGGGCACCAGAAACACTTCCATATAATCGCAGCATGATTCGCCTACGCCGCGCCAGTTGAAACTCAGCGTGATGTTCGGCTGGCCTGCCGGAAAGGTAATGTCGCGGTAAAAGTGTTGTGTGCGCGCCTGATTTATGTTATACACATTGCCGGTGCCGCCGTTGTTTGAAATATAGGCCGATCGTGTGCCGCTGTTGGCTACTGCCGTGCCTACATACCATTTGTTTGCAGCACCGCCGCCGTTTTGAGCTTCCTGCCAGTTATTGGCCGCAAATGTATTTCCGCTTTCAAAGCCGCCGTCGCCGGCCGGATTAATGAGTGTGGTTTGTGCCTGAATACCGGTAAACGCTGCACATGCAATAATTGAACAGAGTAGTTTTTTTGTCATACGCATCAATTATTGTGGTGAATTGGTTGATTCGTTGCCTGTACGCATGCCGCACAGCTCGCGCACCTGTGCAATGGTGCATGATTCCTTTACATGATACTCAAGCTGGAAACGGTGCATGAGCTGGTCGAGAAACAGATTGTCGGGCTGTTGGGTGCGGTTAATAAGCAGCAGAAACATTTTGCGTTCTTCGCAATAGCCGTTTACAAACACACCAGGACTTGATGCCAGCGCTGTTTGCACCTGCAACTGATTTTTTTCATTCACCCGTGGCGTTTCAACCACCAGTTCGCTTAACGCCGGTGGTGTGGCCGAAAGGGAAAACAAACTAATACATACAATACAAAATCCGGCCAGTGCAGCCGGCGAAAAGCAGGAGATGATTTTCATACGTGCTGGTTAATGTTTCCGTAATTTCTATTAAATATTTAATAGAATTAATTCTGATCTAACCAGCCAAAATCAGTTACGTTATGAATGCGTTTATTTGTCCGACAAAGACCGATTATTCTTCGCCGGATGAAAAATGAAGTAAACGCGGAAATTATTCGTGTACGATACGTGCGGTGAACGTATATCCTTTCCGTTGATCGGTTACACGCAGCAGGTACACGCCGGCACCACATCCGTTCAGGGCGGTGGAAACGAGTGTACGCCCGCTCTCAATGTCCTTGTGTTCGTTAAGCACAATACGCCCTGAAAGATCAGTAGCAGTAATGTGCAGCGTGGTCGATTCGGGCGACACAAAGTCGAACTGTATTGCTCCCGTAGTGGGGTTTGGATGCAGGTTATCCAGATACACACTTCCCGGATAATAATACACCAGCTCAACAGGTGCGTAGGCATAAGCTCCGTTGAAATCGGTTTGTTTGAGGCGGTAGTAGTTTTCGCCAATGGCCGGGTAATTGTCAACAAACAAATAGTTGAGCAATTGTGTGCTGTTGCCCGCTCCGTCCACACGGCCTATTTCCACGAAGTTTACACCATCTGTTGAACGTTCAATGGTGAAATAGTCGTTACCTTCTTCCGAAGCGGTGGCCCAGCGCAGTACGTTGTGATCGCCTTCATTCACACCACGGAAATACAGAAGTTCAATCGGCAGCGGTGTATTGGTTTGTGCTACGGAGAACACTGAAAATCCGTTCAGTCCTGTACGCGAGGTTTGCGAAGCCGTACTTGTGGTTACACATGAGCCCTGCAAAGCCCAGGGGCCAGCCACCACAGCTGATTTCATTACCGTCCAGCCGGCAGCGCCTGCCGAATTGCTGAATCCGGTGCTGTACAACGTAACATTGTATGTACCCGATGTGGGTGTGGCCGATGCATTGATGGTCCAGTAACCATTGTTCAGCGCAGGCAGTACATTGTAGTTTGCAATCAAACACTCGCTTGATACCGGGCCGTTGGGCACAACGGTCCACGGATCAAAACGTGCCACAAGCTGGGGAATGGTTGTAGCCGTGGTGAACGTAATATTTGCAAGCTGATAGCCCTGTGTGATATGCCCCACCGGCAAATCGTATGAACCTGCTGCGCCTGAAAGCGTGCGGCGCAAATTGCCGGCCACGTAGCTGCCTGCATTACCTGCTGTGCAGGCGGTGGTTGCGCCGTTGGTTACCTGTACTTCCCGCACACCGGTAATAATGCGGCCGTTGGTAAGCGTAAGCGTGCCCGATGTACCGAGCACCATATTGGTGGAAAGTGTTACACCGGCACCGGTATTATCCATTACCACATTGTTTAATGTAAGTGTGGATGAACCTTGATTATACGTTTGCGAAGCGGTACCGATAAATTCAAGAATGCCGGTTGTACCTGTGTTGGTAAAGGTTGTGCTGCCGTTGTTGTTGCTGAAATTACCCGCCAGCTTAATGTGTTGTCCGGTTGTATTAAACACACTTGTAGCGTTTGAGGTGGTAAAGTTGCCGCCAATATCAATAGCCGCATTCAGAATTACCGAACCTCCCGTTTTATTAATGGTGAGGTTGCCCACTTTGTTAGTGCCCACCAGCGATCCTGAAATATTCTGTACAACTGATCCATTATTGAAAATGATGGTTGAATTGGGATGCGCATTCAGCGTGCCGTTGTTTATAAAGTTGCCGCAGATATTGAGTGTCGCACCCGAATTGAGCGTAAGCGTAGCGCCTGCATTAATGGTCAGATCGCGCACATTGTATGTACCGGCCGGAAGCACAGGCTGCACTGCTGCAGAAGGAGTAATCACCGCATCCACGCCGCAGTTTGGCGCTGCACAACCACCCCAGTTGGCGGTGGGTGCCCAGGCTGTAGTGTTGTTGCCGCCTGTCCAGGTTACCGAGGTAGGCACCGTATAGTTTACCGGCGATCCGGCACTGATATACAGTGTAAAACCGGATGTGGAGTTGGTGTAGTTACTGATTACAAGCAAATACACATCGCCGGCAACCACGGTAATATTGGGGTGGTAGGAAGCATTAAAACCGGGATAGGAGGGTGGCGAATTACCGGTTCCAAAGCATCCGGTAACGCCCAGCGGATCAAAATCACAGGCTACGGGCAGTACTCCGGCGGCAATACCGGCACAGTTGGTGGCGCCTGCGCCCGCTACTTTCCACATGGCAAAGTCATAGTCGGTTGATGCCGTGCTGGGCGCTCCCAGCCAGTCGTTGGGTACAATGTCAAACTCCAGTACACCGGCTGCATTAATCGGAATGGTGTACCAAACAGATCCTCGTTCGCCATCGGCCAGACAAATACCGGCGCCTGAAAAATCGCAGGTATTGCCGTAGGCCTGATAACCGGGGTTACCAATCGGAATAACTGATGCACACACCGGGTTAGGCAACGAACAGTCTGAACCCGCCGCAGCCGGGAAACCTACCGCACCGTCCACCGCCATAATGTTAAACGTACCGGTAAGGTTATTTAAGCCATCTACAGCAATGTAGTAGGTAGCGCCGGCTGTAAGTCCCAGTGCCGTAATTTCAGAATTGGTGTAGGATGAAGCACCGCAGGAAGGAGCATCGTCGTTGCAGGCAATTTCGGTAAGCGAGCCACAGGTGCCGCTGTAAAGTGCAATTTGTGTATTGAGAAGCGTGCCATTGGTGGTTCGTATGCGTAACTGCCCCGACGCAGGCGCTACTACTGAATACCAAACCGTATTAATGCTGCCGTTTGTCCAGCATCCCGGTGCAGCCGGCTCAGATGCAGAGCCCGAACAGGTGTTGTCGCCCGCAAGGTTTACATTCAGCGCAAGCACATCGGCACTGCAGGGGAGGTCATTTACAGGCCCTGTTCCGTAATCGGTAATGGATAAGTTATATGTGGCATTGCTCGGAGCGGCCCAGGTATCAATGCTGATGTAATAGGTGCCGGCCGCAGGCAGCGTAAATGCACCGTTGAATGTGGTGGCCGCTCCATAACCACCCAAACAGGTTGTGCCTGCCACACCCGGACAGCCATTGTACACAAATGCGGCAATGTTGGCTGTGCTGGCATTGGTTACTTCCACACCAATACAGGTTGAGCCGGTTACGGTAAGCGCATAAATCCGGTCTTCGCCCGATTCATACACCGAATTGCAGGAACCCGTGCTGGCCGAGGTATAATCGTTGCCATAGCAGGCGGTAGTGTGGTTGGTAGCTGTATAGGGCAATGTAATTGCAGGCGCATTTGAACATACCGAACCGGCCAGCGTGGCCTGCGGTGCACTGATGCTGATGTCGTAATTGTTGCAAAGCGGCGGAAAGTCTGAGTCAACCACCACAAAATACGTGGTGCCGGCCACCGCATTGATGCAAAGTCCTTTGTTGCCCGATGAGTTTTGCTGAAACGCCACACAGGTTGCTGTAGAAGTAATACAGCCGCCGGGAAGATTAATCGGGCAGTTATCATAGACCATTACACTGGTATATGAACCGGTTGAAGTGATTGAAATCTGAACAATTCCTGAAGAAGGGGCGGTGAAATAAAACACTTCATCTTCGCCATCGTAAGAAGCTGCCGAACCACAAACGGATGAGACGTTGTTGGCGCGTATATCATTCATTCTTCCGCAGGTGGTGCGGCCAGTAGAAGTATAGGGAAGTGCGCCCACGTTTATCACCCCAGTGCCAAGTGCTGTAATACAGCTTGAATAGGGGGCCGAAATGGTGAGGTTTGAATAGGCAAAACAGCCCGGACTACTCGTACCGTCGAGCACAAGCCAGTATTCAGTACCTGCAGTTACGCAGGCATTCAGCGATAAGCCTCCGCCAAACGTGGAGGCCACGCAGGTTCCGGAAACGCAGCTGGTGCCCACCGCGCAGCCCGTATAAAGCGAAAGACTGCCGCCTGATGTGTTGGCGTTGAGATTAATGTTTATTGCCCCGCTTGTTAAAGGCACAAAACGCCATACCTGATCTTCGCCGGCCGAGTAGGTTGTACCGGCGCAGGTTGCGGAAGTAGTTGTTGCGTTTATCTGATCGCCGGCGCCGCAGGTAGTGCCGGCTCCTGAACTGTAAGGAAGTGTGGCCACATTGGTAAAGGCACCAATTATTGTATTACACACCGGCGGCACAGAAGATACCACCGAAATATTGTCCACCGCAGGCGGAGGCTGTGTGCCGGTACTGGTGTTGCAGCGGAAGCTGAAAATAAGGCGTTGGGTGGTTCCTGCAATGTTACAGGGCAATGTGGCGGTAAAGGTTTGCCAGGCAGGCTGGTTGCTGAGTGTAGCACCAATCTGATAAATTGTATTCATTTGAGTGCCAACTACCGGCGTAACTGAGGTAGGCGCCAAAAATACACGCAGATAATCCTGTCCTGACTGCCCTTCGCCTTTCCAGTTGAAGGTGAGCGTCACGTTGCTTTCGCCGGCGGGTATGGTAATATCGCGGTAGAAATGCTGTACACGGCCATCGGTAACCGTGTAGGCATTAGCCACGCCATTGTTGTTTGAGATATAACAGGAACGTGTGCCACTATTGAATGTGGCATTGCCCACAAACCAGCGGTTGTGTGTACCACCGGTTGATTGTACAACCGTCCAGTTATTTAAGGCAAGTGTGGGACCTGATTCAAATCCACCGTCGCCGGCGGGGTTCACAATTGTGGTTTGTGTTTTTGCAATGAAGGGGACAAAAAGCAAAAACAGCAGGAAAGGAATGGCGTAGTTCTTTTTCATGCCGTTTTGTTATTGAGGATTTTGAGCCGGATCAGTGCCTTCGGCAGGCATGCCGCACATGGTTCTCACCTGGGCTATTGTACAGCTTTCTTTTATATAGTAGGAAAACTGATAGTGATCGTGAAAAACGGTTTCCAGAAAGCTGTTACCCGGTTGCAGGGCACGATCAACCCGGATCAGGTAAATCTGAAGATCTTCACAATATCCGTTCACATACACGCCCGGAATAGCGGTAAGACGTGTCCGGATATCCGTTACGTTTTTATTTGTGGTTGAAGGCACCTGCACGATTACTTCTTCCAAAACCACAGGAGGAGCAGGTACAAAGGCAAACAGCATTGTTACACTAAGTAACAATGCCCAAACGGGGGCACGCAGGGCTAATTTCATGGGTCGATTCAGCTATCAGGGGACTTTTACGAAAGGCTGAGCAGTAAGTTATAATTTTTTCCTGATAAATATTAAAAATAATATCAAAATCAGGGTTTTGCATGAGTACAAGTGTACAAAAAAGCCATTACCCGGTATCGGGTAATGGCTTTATATTTGATGTTGTACTGTTGAATGTTAGGCATTTACGGCAGCCACGAGGGGGGCTGCACTCAGTACATCGCTTGAAACGCCTGAAGCATACTGCTCGAAATTCTTGACGAATTTGGCGGCCAGATCAGATGCCTGCGCATCGAAAGCAGCCTTATCGGTCCAGGTATTGCGGGGCTCAAGAATTTCGGAGGGAACGCCGGGGCATGCTTTGGGGAAACGGAGTTTGAAGAAGGGAGTTTCGCCAAATTCAACGCCGTCGAGTTTTCCTTCGAGGGCTGCGGTGATGAGTGCGCGGGTGTAGGCCAGTTTAATGCGGCTTCCGGTTCCGTAAGCGCCACCTGTCCAGCCGGTGTTTACCAGCCACACGTTTACATCCGGGTTTGCGTTGAGTTTTTTGCCCAGGAGTTCGGCGTATTTGCCGGGGTGCAGGGGCAAAAATGCCTTCCCAAAGCAGGCCGAGAAGGTGGTTTGCGGTTCGGTAATTCCCATTTCGGTGCCGGCTACCTTTGCGGTATAGCCCGAAATGAAGTGGTACATGGCCTGCTCGGTGGTGAGTTTTGAAATGGGAGGCAGTACGCCAAACGCATCGGCAGTGAGGAAGAAAATATTCTTCGGAGCCGCACCCATTGAGGGTTCTTTGGCATTGTCGATGTGGTGAATCGGATAAGCTACGCGGGTATTCTCCGTTTTGGAGGTGTTCGTGTAGTCAACCGAGCGGGTGCCTTCGTGGAATTCGATATTTTCAACCAGCGCGCCAAATTTGATGGCGTTCCAGATTTCCGGCTCTTTTTCTTTGGTCAGGTCGATGCATTTTGCGTAGCATCCGCCTTCAAAGTTAAACACGCTGTTTTCAGCCCAGCCGTGCTCATCGTCGCCGATGAGTTTGCGTTTAGGATCGGCGCTGAGGGTGGTTTTGCCGGTGCCGGAAAGACCGAAGAAAATGGCGGTGTCGCCGTTTTCGCCTTCGTTGGCCGAGCAGTGCATGCTCAGTACACCGCGCTCATGGGGCAGGATGTAGTTGAGCAGTGTGAAAATGCCTTTTTTGATTTCGCCGGTGTAGCCGGTGCCGCCAATGAGAATAACCTTGCGGGTCATGTTCAGAATGGCGAAGTTGTGCTGGCGGGTACCGTCAATGGCCGGGTCGGCTTTGAAACCCGGTGCGCATACAATGTGCCAGTCGGGCGCAAAAGCCGCAATTTCTTCGGCAGTGGGGCGCAGGAAAAGGTTGTTGGCAAACAGGTTCGACCAGGGGAACTCAGTCACAACGCGGATGTTGAGGCGGTAGGCCGGATCGGCGCAGGCGTAAGCATCACGCACATACACTTCTTTCCCGGCCAGATAAGCGGCTACACGGTTGTAAAGTGCATCAAATTTACCGGCATCGAACTTAATGTTCACGTCACTCCACCAAATCGAATCTTTGGTGATGTCGTCCAGCACAATAAACTTGTCTTTGGGAGAGCGGCCGGTAAACTCGCCGGTATCAATGGCAAGCGCACCGTTGTCAGTAAGTACTCCTTCGTCGCGAAGGAGGGTATCTTCCACCAGCTCGGCCGGGGTAAGATTCCAGTAAGCAGCTCCTACATTGCTCAAACCGATGTGGGCAAGTGAAGCAGTTTTGGCTTTGAAACCGAATTCGTTCATTTGAACATTTTCTTTTTGCGGGTAATTGAAACCAGTATCGGCGTTACCCGCGGATGAAGAAATAATGAAAAAATCGGCACAAAGGTAAGTATAACTCCTTTACCGGAGCCATTAACTTATAGCACTAACGTTTGCCTTTACAGGGTACGTTTTCCTGAATTAAGACTAAGTCTTTGCCAGACAATGCTATACGCGCATCCTGTACAAATTTGTCCTGTTCACGCGATGTTGAAAACTCATCGAGTTTTAAACAGTAACTCTGTTCACCCTCGCGGCCCCAGCGTGTATTTTCCCATTTCACGGGCTTGCTCTGGTTTTTCAGCCAGGCTTCAAATTCCTGACGGGCTTTTTCATTTATTCCGCTTCCCTTACTGATAAATAATACGACCAGACGATAGTTTTCTGCAGCCGGTGTGGTTTGGGTTGTGCCGGTTGACGTAGAAGTGCCGGTGGTGGTACCCGTAGTTGTAGTAGTTGTAGTGGTTGTAGTGCCGCCAGCTCCGGTGCGTGCAGGGCCGTGTACAAAAAACGAGTCGTTTTCCATATCTATGCTGTCGGTATCAGGCGGAAGCGGTGTGGGCGTATTGGTGGCTACAGGCGTAGCCGGAACCGGAGGAGCGGTGCTCACTGCGGCTTTGGGTTTACATCCGTTAATGGCAACTGCAAAAAGTGCAGCAGTGGCAAAAGCGTAAAAGCGTTTCATAACATGTGGTATTTACTGCAATGGTAGCAAAATCGTGCCAAACTTAGCACGATGCCCCGATTTAAAACAGGATCTTATCTTTTAGATCTGTTTCACGTTAACGTATCAGCGTTACATGACCAATGTATGCGTGCTTTTGTCCGAGCACATCCACCACCTTACATTTCCACACATACACATCCTGCATGCAAATGTCGGGCTGCCCCTTCACCCGGCCGTCCCAACCCTGGTTCATATCATCCGTGAAATAAATCATATTTCCCCAGCGGTCGAAAATATACAGTTCAAATGTGGCTATCCCGATTCCGTATCCGGTAAAGAATTCATTTTCACCATCTGCATTCGGGGTAAAGGCGTTGGGGAAATAAATAATGAATTCGGGCAGCACACATACTTCCTGCACCGAAGTATCCGGACAGTTGTAGGTGTTGTTTGCAATGAGCTGTACATCATAACAGCCTGCCACTTCGCTTGGGAAAGTGAATACCGGATTCTGGTCGGTTGAACTGCCCAGCTGATCAAAGTCCCAGGTCCATGTGGTGGCACCCGTGGAGAGGTCGGTGAAATTTACCGTTGGATTAAGCACGGTGGTATTTACGGGCGAGAAACTGAAATCGGCCACGGCACTGGGATTGGCACACACATAACCGGGCATTACGGTAGTGGCCTGGCAGCCATTGTCGTCGGTGTAAGTAAGTGTGACATCGAAACATCCGGTTGCGGTGTAAATATGGGTAGGATTACAGTTTGCGGAGGTGAAGCCGTCGCCGAAATCCCAGAAGCAATTCGGGTTGTTGGCTGCGGTTGATGTGTTTGTAAATACCACCTGAAGCGGAGCGCAGCCGTTGAGCGGTGTGCCTGTAAAGCTTACGGTTGGCGGCGGATTAACCGTTACCGTAACCGTGGCGCTGGCCGTAGGTGTGGTGCAGCCGTCGTCAACAATTACGGTGTAGGTAGTAGTTACCGCCGGATTCACTGTTGCCGTAGCGGAGTTGCCACCGGTTCCGGCGGGTAGCCAGGTGTAGGTATAAGGCCCGCCGTTGCCGCCGCCGGGCACCGCAGTAAGTGTGGATGGCTGCCCCACACATACTGCAGCCGGATTGGCCGAAAGCTGTGCGCTGAGCGGAGGATATACGGTAACGGTAATGGTTACCGGAGCCGCAGCACAGCCGTTAATGTCTCGCACCACAAGTGTGTAGGTTGTGGTGGCATTGGGCGTATCGGTTACTACAGCACCACTGCCGGTTACCACCGGCGACCAGTTGAAGGTGTAGGGGCCGCCGCTGCCGCCGCCCGGTGTGCCGGTGAGTGTGGTGGTTTGGCCAATACAAATGGTTTGCGGCGCGGCGGTAAGCAGTGCCGTTACCTGAGGAGGCTCATTCACCTGCACGTTCTGTGTATCGGTGCAGCCGTTTGCATCAGTAACCAGCAGGGTGTAGGTGCCTCCGCACAAGGCATTGAGTGCATGTGTGTTCTGGTTTGTAGCCGTACCTATCACTACGTTATTTGCATCGGTCCACGAAAAATCGTAAGGCGCCGTGCCGCCTGCGGGTGTGGCAGTGGCCGACGCATCGCAAATGCCAAAGCATGAGGCATCAGTGGTGACGAAAGCCACGTTTATGTTGCCGTTGTTGCCGGCCACCGGAATATTCACGTTGGCTACACAACCGTTGGCATCGGTAACCTGACAGCTGTATGATCCCGCAGCGAGGTTGTTGGCGGTGTTGGCGCCATTAAGATTGTTGGCCGTTTGAATGGTTACGTTGGCGGCATCTGTCCAGATAAAATCATACGGCCCGGTTCCGCCCTGTGGTGTTACCGTGGCCGTGCCGTCGTTCTGGTTGCAGGATGCGGAAGTGGAGCCAACCAGCAGTTGCAGCGCGGTGGGCTGTGTTACGGTAATGGATTGGGTGGTAACGCAGCCGTCGTTGTTATCGGTAACCTGAACAGTATAAACGCCTGCGGGCAGGGTGTTGAGTGTGCTCGGGCCGGGTATGCCGTTTTGAGTAAGCAGTACGGTATTGCCGGCATCGGTCCACACATAATCAAAAGGCCCCACTCCCTGCGCGGTGGCAGTAACGGAACCGTTGCTGTTTCCGTAGCAGTCAACCGCCGTCATTTGCATGAGTGGCTGCATACAGCACGAAAGCGAGGCATTAAACTGATACACCGGATCGCCTACGCAGGCTATGTTGGTCCAGTTGCCTGTTTCGCCGTCGCCGAAGGTGTTAATGATAATGCCCAGGTCGTCGCCGGTGTTTCCGGGCGGACAGTCTTTGGCGGTGATTGTCCAGCAGAATTGCCAGTTTACCTGTCCGTCACAGTTGTCGCCAAAGTTATCTGCCGGATTGCCGTTGGGGCCTCCCTGTACCACATCGCCGTCGAAGAAAAAGCCGCTCATAATGCCGTTTCCGTTGGGCGTGTTTACGTTGTTGAACCATTGCCACACGCCGGGGCCGTTGTCGCAGGTGTTGGCGGGCTGCAGGTTGGTAAGGGTGCTCAGATCCCAGCCGTTTCCAAAAGTGGGAATAACGGCATGCAGCCAGTTGGTGTTTTGCTGATCCCACTGTGTAATGGTATAGCAAAACGTTACCGTAGTGCCACCCTGATAGGTTCCGTTTACCGGTGCGGGGTTTACAGTAAGGTTGGAGGCCAGCAAACAATCGTCGCAGCTGTTGTTGTTTTGCAGGGTCATGGTAAACGTACCCTGATCGGCGGGAGTGCCGCCACTGATCTGGATGTAGTAAGTATTGCCCGGCACCATCTGATCAAAGCTGGCCGAAAGTGTGCCGCCCGAACCAATGGCACAGCCGCGCCCCACAAGTCCGGCACAGTTGCCCTGATACACGGCCACGTTAGGCGTGCTTATGTTTCCGTTTATGTTGATGATAAGTTCATTGCCTGTAACCGTAACCGCATACCACACATCGGTGGCGGGTGAAGCCATGGGCGTGTTGTTTGTGGGCTGGCAGTTTATGAGTGTGGTGTAAGGCTGTTCGGTAACTGAGTTTACGTTGGTGAGGTTGTTCACCGTCATTACCGCGCCCAGGCCGCTGGGGCAGGGCGCCGGCGTGCCAAGTGAGCCCAGGTTCTGTGCGCCAAAACAGTCGTCGTTGGCTACCTGTGCATGCAAAAATGCGGTCTGAATAAGAACCAGAAGTGTAAGCAGTTTCTTCATTTCACTTTGGTTTTAGTCATTACTTCCACAAGCACGCCGTCGGCAGTAAGTTTAAAAACCGATCCGGTATCAAACCCCGGCTTGGCCGTGCGCACCCGTTCCATACGCACCGGCATGCCCAGCGCAGTCATTTCGTTGGCCGACAGCAATTCCACCTTCAGTCCGCCCTCAAACAAAAGTGTATTCCGCTCATCCATGTAGCGGTAGCGGTCCATGTCGGCCACTTCCAGCGCCTTGGTGTAAGGCGTAAGATCTGTCACCACTTCCGGATTCAGGAAACGATAGCTGCCCGCTGGCGTGGAAAACGATAAAAGCACGATGCTGAATGCGCTGATCAGCATACTGAACAGCACCGCCACATAACGTGTGGAAAATGAGCGTGTGAACATCAGGGGACTGGTATTTTGGTTGATGCAAGTACAGATTAGTTATGCAGATAAACACTCCCGGTAGTTTTCGAATTATCAGATTGATTTAGGTGATTGATAATGAATTTATTGTGCAGGAGCTTTGGGCTTGGCTGACGTAGAATTCCCTACGCGTTTTCTTGATGAAGTTTACACATCGGGTTTTTACCCGATCGTTTACCGCGGAAACACAGTTGTTTTTACTGGCTTTGCTAAACGGGTAAGACCGAAAAAAATACGTTCGGCATCAGCCGGCAGTAAACGCGAACAGTCTGAACGCTTGAAAGAGAATTGCGTTCTGTGATGCCGCTCTGCCAGAAAATCAGTTCGGGTTTTTGGAGGAGGTTTGAGGCTGTTTGCGCACAATCACCAGCCAGTTGCTTTGCCGGTTTGTTTGTGAACACATTAAGCCGATGCGCGCACACTTTCCCTGGCTGTTTCTTATCCAGCCTTCGTCCCAGCCGCCCATGTCGAGATAAAGCGCATCAACCGCCCCAAGCATCAGCAGATCATCGGCAAATTGCTGTAGTGTAACAGCGCCTGCGCTTTCCACCACAGCCGCCGGTTTACTGGCAAATGTGACCAGCGCACGGCGTTGAAACAAGGACATGTCTTTGCCATAACGCAACGCCTGTGCATTGCGTACGAGCTGAAGCTGCTGGAAATAAGCCGCTTTTTTAGCTGTGATGTTGGTGTCAATCCAGCCTTGCGAAAGCAAACTACCATCACGTGTGCCTTCAATTACCACACCCGAACCGGGCAGCAGCAAACAGCCTCCGCCCAGTCGCTTATTTACATGGCCTTGTACATTTCCGTTTACAGCATAAAGTCCGTCAATGCCGCCATTGTCCTGCCTTGTAAACGCTGCGGCCACACACAACAGCACGGAGGTATCTTTCATTGCCGGGCGTGAAACTGTAAAATCGAAAGAATAGTTTTGTGGGAGCGTATATTGAAAATAGCTTCGTTCGGCAACCTTTAATGTATCGGTAAGAATGTATCCGGCGTTTGCTTTTTGTGGCTTTGCAGCGGCAGTTTGTGGCTTACATTGATAAAACAAAAGTGCAAAGCAGGTTGAAAAAAGCAAGGCGGCAGTTCTCATTTTTTCGAATTTACGGCAGCTTCAAATACCGCGTTCAGTTTACGGATACTGCCTTCCCAGCTAAATTGCTGCTTCACAAATTCATAACCGGCCTGTGCAAGTACATTGGCTTTATCGGTATGATCAAGCAGGGTAAGAATTGCTTCGGCAAATGCTTCGGGTGTATCGGCTACAATAATCTGGTGCCCGGCTTCGGCTTTGAGCGCATTGTTGGAGAGCGTAGTAGTAAGGCAGGGCATACGCATGGCCATTGCTTCAAGCAATTTGTTTTGCAGGCCAATGCTCGACTGCATGGGTGCTACCAGCATACGGCTTTGCGCAAAACCTGTTCGCACATCATCAACCCAGCCGGTTACAGTTACATGTGTACTTTTCAACGCCAGCACCGCAGCAGAAGGAGTGGCGCCTGAAATAAGCACATTTACACCGGGCCTGCGGGCATGCACGAGCGGAAGAATTTTCTGTACCAGATACTGTGCGCTTTCCACATTGGGCGGATAGCTCATGTTGCCGTTAAAAAGTATGTCGTACGTTTTGGGTACTTCCATCGGGTGAAAAAAATTCATATCCACCCCGTTCTGTATCACTTCAATCCGCTGCTGATCCGCTACGGGTAACAAATGCCTGTCCTGATCGGAAATAATAAGATGGCCGTCAAAATCAGTAAAAACGTCGCGTTCGTAGTTCAGCAAACGCATCCATTCCATCTTAAAAATCCAGCGTTTCCACGGCGCTACTTTTTCCATCCGCCGCTCGGTACCTTTGGAAAATACATCCATATAATCCAATACTTTCGGCACACGTTTATGTTTGCGTGCATACTCGCTGGTACGAATAAGCTGGCAGTAAATCAGATCAGGTTTGTAGAATGTAATGAAACTGTCCACTAATTTTTGCGCTTTCCGGTGCCAGAAATATCCCACCTGAAAAGGTAGTTTTCCGAAAAGTGTGCGCACAAGATTTAAGCCCAGCGTGAGTTTCGAATAATGGATGTAATGAATGTGTTTGCAGAATTTACGTAGTTCGGCATCGGCATCGGGGTGCAGTTTGCCGTCGTTCAGTGCGCAAAGAATAATTTCATGTTCCTGTGCCAGTAAGCGTAGCTGATGATACATACGCAGTTTGTCGCCCTTTTCGAGCGGCCACGGAATGCGCGATGTAATGACAAACAGTTTCATCAGTGCCGGGTAATGCGGGTGTAAAAATCACATAATTTTTCGGTTGCGCGATGCCTGTTGAGCGTTTCGGCAGCCAGATTACGTGCATTTTCGCCAAGTTTTCCGGCAGTTTCGGGGTGTTCAAACAGGCGGATTACGGCATGTGCAAAGGCCCGTGCATCGTCGGCCAGCAGTACGTGCTCGTGTTCGTGTACCGGAATGCCTTCGGCGCCGGTAGTTGTGCTTACTACGGCAGCGCCCAGCGCCAGTGCTTCGGCCAGTTTAATGCGTACACCGCTGCCACTGCGGGCAGGCACAGCCACTACAGCAGCCTGCTGAATAAACCGGTGTGCATTTTCCACCTCGCCAAGTACCACAATGCCGGGTCCGCTCCATTGCAAATCGTCTTCGCGCAGGTGCCTGCCGGCCAGCAGCAGCCGCGCTTCAGGATTTATTTCATAAATCAGCGGCCACACTTCGCGGCAAAGCCAGCGCACACCCTCGGCTGTGGGCGCCCAGTCCATAGCGCCGATGTGCGCAAGCGTAAAGGGCTGTTTTTTTATGGACGTGTCGGGCGCGGGCAGATTGAGTGCAAAAGGAATGTATTCAACCGGTATGCGCTCGTGCAGCAGGCGGCTAAGCAGTTGTGCATCAGTTTGGGCAATGGCCGCAAGGCCGTCGGCCTGAGCCAGATAATGCTGCTCGGCTTTTTTCAGCTGTGCAGCAATACGATTAAATATAAGCCGTTTCAGCCACGACCGGTTTTCGGCGGCCTGCCGCTGCCAGAGCTGATGTTCGGCGTTGTGTGTGCGCACCACTACCGGCACTTTGCTGTGCTGCCTGATGGTGGCGATGTACGGCGTCATGTACAAACTTTCAAGATGGATCACATCAAACTCATCCTTCGCAAGCAGCGCGGTAAGTTTGGTATGAAAAGCCGGCACATCAAAACGACTGAGGTTGTATGAACTGCGCCCCGCTAAGCTGAGCAGCAGCGAAAACGGCTTCACCCGCGTATCTGCAAAAACAGCTTCAATAGCGGTGGCTTCGCGAAAAGCCGGCGGAATGGCATCGGGCTGAAACGGATGCTTATGGGTATGCAATGTAAGAATCTTCACCTGGTGGCCGGCTTCCAGCAGCCCTTCCGTAATGCTTTGCATAGCTACACAGCCGCCGTCAACAGCAGGCAGCGGTGGTTTAAGGCAAAGTTGAAGGATGCGCATGAGTGGAGTGGCTTTGCAAAAAGCGGCTTAGTTTTCGTCGGTTCCGTCGTCCTGCGTAAACGGATTGGCCGGTCTCGCTTCAGTCTGCAGTGTTTTTTTACGGCGCGGAATAAGTTTGCCAATACGGCTGAACAGCTTCTGGTAGTTTTCGCTTTCAAACAGCGGTGAATCGGCAGTCGCCTTGCGCGTAAGCCAGATTCCCAAAGGCATAAATACCGCACAGCCCAGCCACATACCCCACTGCGGAGGAACAGTGCCTTCCTTAGAAAGCTTTTCGCCCGTAATACTCAGCACCCAGAACAAAATAAAACAACCCACCGAAATCACCACTGGCATGCCCAGTCCGCCCTTGCGGATAATGGCGCCAAGCGGTGCACCAATAAAAAACATAATCAGGCAGGCCACAGACAGGGTAAACTTGCGCCAGAATTCAATCCTGAAACGGGTAATTGAATTGTGCTCTCCCTCAAGTTCATTTATTTTCGATTCGCAGGCACTTTTGCTGTTGCGCGCCGTGTTTAATGCTACTTCAAAAACCTTTTGCCGTTCCTGCCGCGTAAACTCATTCAGGAAATTTCCCTGTGCCGGTATGGTCTTTAAACTATCGTTCAGCTTGAAATATTTTTTGGTGCGGCTCATGTAGCCGTTACTCAGGTTGTTGTAAAACTTTACCCGGTCTTCATTCATCTCCATTTTCATCGTGTCAATATAGGAGAGAAGTTGCTGGCCGTTCAGCATCTGATGATTGTCTTTAAAAAGATCTTCATCCGTTTTCTGCATCTCAAACCCCGATAAATCAAGCCGGGCCTGCTGCGTTTTGAAGTGCATGCGCATAAACGGTTTCCGCGTGGCTGCATTTTGCTGGTTCCATACATCGCGGTAAGTGTTGCCGTTGTAAAGCTCAATCATCAGATAACGCTGGTCGGGACTCATAAACATTTTGCCCGTTTCGGCCATAGTGAGTTGTGTATTGCCCATCTGATCCGTATGGTCATACACCATCACATTGCGCAGCGTTTGTCCGTCTTTGCCAATTTTACTGATGCGCAGGCTGTAGCCGTCAATATCATCATAAAACACACCTTCCTTTATGTTCATGGCCGGTTTCTGATGCCGGATGTCGAACAGGGTCGAAAGCATTTTCAGATTGGTATAGGGCAGGAGGTAGTTGGAAAAAAGAAAGGCTCCCATTGCAATGCCAACTGTACACACAATGAGCGGCCGCGATAAACGGAAAAGCGAAATGCCTGAAGCCTTCAGCGCCGCCAGTTCATAGTTTTCGGCCAGGTTACCAAACATCATGAGCGACGAAAGTAATACGGCCATAGGCAACGCAAGCGGCACGGTTGAGAGTGCTGCATAACAAAATAGCTCAATCACCACATCCGTGTCAAGGCCCTTGCCCACCAGCTCATCTACCCATTTCCACAAAAACTGCATAAACAGCACAAACACCGAGATGACAAACGTCATCAGAAACGGCGGCAGGTACGACCTTAAAATGAAGCGATGCAGTGTTTTCACAACTGCGGTAAAGATAACTATTTCAACCGAGCCGCTTTTTTACCTCTTTATCCCCGTAAATGCTATTTTATGTGAAAATGATATTGCTTCTAAAACCCCAATACGTCCACCACGCCCCAAAGGAAAACTATAATTCCTCCCAACGTCATGCCATACATCACAAAATCAATCGACTTATCGTTGTACACAAAAGCCAGCGTAATTACAAAACCCAACAGCAACATTACAGCCCCGGCAAGCATGAGCTTAACACCTCTGCGCCGGCGAATGGCATAACGCTCCTTTCTGATCAGATCAACAAGACAGGTGGTAATTGATTCACTCACCCCTTTTTTGTGCAGGTAAGCAAGAATCGCATCATTGCTTTCGCCCCGCTCTAAGAGCGTAAGCACTTCAGGCCAGTACTCGTCTGCTAATTCCTTCTCGGTCATCATGTGCAGGTTTTGACCAAAAAGAATAAAAAATACGGTTCAGCACTATGATCTGAATCAGGTTATTGTGCGCATAAAAAGCATATCATCAAGGTATATGTCCTGATAATTTCAGAAAAAATAAGAAAAGCCGGTTATTGAAGCTTCCGAAGAATCTCCCTCAACTGTGTGATTTCCTGATCAGACAATGTTTTGAGATGCTTTTCAAAATCACAATAGGCCTTAGCCGACTGGCTGAGAATTGTTTTCCCCTCGTCAGAAATGGTCACATCCACATTCCGGCGGTCATCCAGGTTAATTTCGCGACTCACAAGACCCTTCGTGCGCATCTTTTCCACAATGCGAGATACATCCGACATTTTATCGGGCATCTGCGAGCGTATCTGCTTTATGGATACGGGTGTGGGATGTGCATCGTTCAGAATCTTCAGAATTGCAAATTGCTGAGAAGTAATCTGGTAAGGTTTGAGGGCGTTGTTTAAAGTGTAAATCAGTTTACTACCAATGCTTACAATTTGTTCAGCGGCCTGCCCGTATAAATTTACGGGACTTGTTTGGTGGATAGAATTCATAAAATGTAACTGGGACATACAAATATATGTCCCAGTTACCAGATATAGAAAAAAACTGAATGTTTTACTTCTTTTTCATCAATTCAATATCACACATAATCTCCACCATATTGCCCAAAATGGTGCCGCCGCCTTCAAGCGGTACATTCCAGGCAATACCAAACTGTGTACGGTCAATTTTGGTGCGGACAGACCAGCCTGATTTTACGTTTCCGTAAGGGTCTTTCTTTTCACCGCCATATACCGCTTCAAGCGTAATCTCTTTTGTTACACCTTTCATGGTAAGATTGCCCTTCACTTCATACAGGTTGTCTTTTACTTTTTTAAATGAAGTGCTTTTGAAGGTAATGGTGGGATTTTTCTCGGCATCAAAAAAGTCGGCACCCTTCAAGTGACCGTCGCGCTGTTCATTGCCGGTGTTAATTGAGCCGGTTTTAATGGTTACTTCAAGCACCGCATCGCTGAAATCAGCTTTGTTGGTGGTCATCTTGATTTCGTAATCGCTGAACCAGCCCATGGTTTTTGCCACGGTCATGTGCTCAATGGCAAACATTACAGAACTATGCGAGTTATCACAGCTCCATTCGGTTTGTGCGTTGCCAGTGGTCATTGCACCAGCAAGGATAAAGAGTGAAAGAAGAACTTTTTTCATGTTTTCTGTTTTTGGTAGTTCAAATTTATGTCATTACAATATATGTATCGACATATTATTACTTGTTTTTCTTAACAGTTTTTTATCTGCCTGAAAATGAAAGGATTAATTCTGAGCTGATTTCAGCCGGAACAATGCCGGTTCGAGAATTGCTTTTTTAGCCTCGTCGTTTATTGCAAAAAGAAGCGAGTTAGCTTCATTCAGTTGCGCGGCTTCAAACGGGCCGTGCATTTCATCAATTACTGTGGCAATTTCAATGCACGACTCAAGATCAGCATCAGGTACCAGCCTTGCAAAATTAATCAGGTAGGCCGAAAAATCGAGTCCGGTTTCCCAGCAGGCAGTGAGCAATGCCTTGCGGTGTTTGAGCAGACTTTTATCTTCCACAAGCATCACCATAAAATCACGCGCATCATTGCGTTTTAACGCATCCAGTACTTCATGGCGAATATCCCGGCTGGCCGGATCGGTAAGCAATTTTACCGCATTGGCAATCTGTGCGGCATTTGCACCGCCATCCTGCTGTTTCGCTATATGGTCAGGTACCTTACCAAAATACAGGCTGCTGAAATTTTCAGTCTGATGGGAAAACCAGTTTGGCTGATTAACGGCTTCCTCGTTTTGTGGTGTATTGCCTTCGTTCATTGCTGCAAAGTTAAGCAAACTGTTGCTAACACTGCCTGCACCAAAAAACAAGGCGGCACTGATTGCTCAGTGCCGCCCTGCCATGTTATTGTGCAGTAATTAGTCCTGCTTTACTACTTTCTGAATGAACGTCTTGCCATCAGCCACTACACGCACATAGTAAATACCATTTGCGTAGTTGGTGAGGTCAAGCTGACGGTTTACATCGCCCTGAACGTTTGAAGCCATGTCTGACCACAGGATCTGGCCCTGTACGGTAAGCACTTCAATGCTCATTTCGGTGTAATCAACGCCTTTCATAGAGAGCGTAAATGCACCATTGTTCGGGTTCGGGAACAGTGTAACTGTTGATACAACAGCCTGTTCTTCGATACCTACGCAGGGATCAACAACTACCAGATCAGAAGCCTGATTGGTACAGCCGTTAATATCGGTGTAGGTGTAGGTAATGGTGTAAGTACCCGGTGTAAGTGTGCTGGCGTTAAAGTTACCACCACCAGTGCCGGGGCCGCTCCAGTTACCACCAGCAGGTGTAGCTACGGTAAGCGGACGGGGGCCGTCGGTTGTACAGGCAGTGTCAAAGCTCAGCGACACGGTAACCACAGGCAGGCTGTTGATTACTACGTTGATGTTGTCGGTTCCCGAACAGCCGGTTGCGGTGTCGGTAGCTACAAGGGCGTAGTTGCCAGAAGTGGTTGCAGTAATGGTTTGTGTGCTGGCAGCAGGTGTCCAGGCGTAGCTCAGGTTACCTGCGGGGCCGCTCAGTACAATGCTGGTTCCGCAGAAGGTGGTGTCGTTACCAAGCGCAACTACCGGCGATGCATTTACAGTAATGTTAATTGAATCGCTGGCAGCGCAACCGGTTACCGAATCAGTTACAAGCACCGAATAAGCGTTTGTGGTGGTTACCGAATAAGTAACGTTGCCTGAGTTATCCTGCCACTGGTAGTTAAACGGACCAGAAGGAGCAGCAAGCACAAGCGGAGCATTGGCGCTGCAGATTGCGGTATCGTTACCAAGAGCCGGAGCCGGGGTAGCATTTACAGTAATTACTACGGTGTCGTTGCTGAAACAGGTTGTGGCTGTGTCGGTAACGAGTACGCTGTAAATACCGGTGCCGGTTACAGTGTAGTTCTGTGTGGCGGTGCTGTCTTGCCAGAGGTAGCTGTACGGACCAGAAGGACCGGCAATCACTACCGGCGTGCTGGCCGAGCAGTAGGCTGTGTCGTTGCCCAGTGTCTGTGCAGGCAGCGGGTTCACAAATACCGCAGCGGTGTCGCTTTCAAAGCAGCCGTTGGTGGTATCGGTTACAAGCAGCTCTACGTTACCTGCAGTGTTCACGCTTTCCACGTTGGTGGTGTTGGCACTGGTTGACCACACATAGGTGTAGTTTGTGCTCGACGGGCCAGAGAACGTGGCCGAGTTACCGGCGCAAAGCGTTACGTCAGCACCCAGTGAGAAGGCCGGAGCCGCATTCACACCAATCAGAATCGTATCGGTACCGGTACATCCGTTGGTGGTGTCGGTAACAAGTACGTTGTACACACCAAACGATGAGGCCGAATAGGTCTGTGTGGTGGTGCTGTCCTGCCACAGGTAAGTGTAGTTACCAGCCGTACCATCAAGCAGCAACGGTGTGTTTGAACAGATCACGGTGTCCGCTCCGAAGTTCGGCATCGGTGTGGGCAGTACGTGTACTGAAACGGTATCAGTAAGTGTACAGCTTGAAAGGGTGTCTGTAATCAGCACAATGTAGCTGCTGCTGGTAAACGGAGCCGCAGTCGGGTTCTGAATGTTCGGGTTCGATACCGTACCACCAGACCAAACGTATGAGTTGTTACCGCTTGCACGGGTAAAGATCATGTTCGGACGCTGGAAGAAGGTGCTGAAGCCTGATGAAGCACCGCATACACCTGAAGCATCCTGGTTAAGCACGGTTGTAGAAGAATACGAGGTGCTTGACTGACGGAATACCCAGTTCAACGTAAATGAATTGTTGTTGAAGCAGGTTTCCACGATGATGTTCGAAACACCATCCCAGTACCAGTTTGAGTTGAAGTTCAGGGTCATGATACCGGTGGTCGGGTTCAGTGCAGCGTTGGTAAAGTAGCTGGTGAAACCGGTCATCTGGAATGCAGTGGTCATTGAAGTCAAAGTTGTGTTGGCAATTTTGAGTTCAAAGTTCTGCAGCGCAGGCGACGGTGCCGGTGTGTTTGAACCAGCCGGGAGCTGGAAACCAAGTGCATTATAGAAACCAGGTGTCATACCGGCTGCGGTAAGTTCGGCAGCGGTAATCAGCATCTGGTGCTTGGCACCCCAGTAGAACTGACCAAACGGCGAGGGATAGCTGGTGGTGGTGTTAAGCACGTTCTGTGTACCCACGGTGAAGGTGGCAGGCGGGAACGTTACATCAAGCTGTACCTGAGTACCACCGCAAATGGTGTCGTTGCTTACAGAAGCATTGCCCACAACAGCAGGAGCTACTACAGCCTGGATGGTATCAAAAGTGATACAGCCGCTGGCGGTGTCGGTAGCCTGAACTACATAGGTAGTGGTGTTGGCAGGTGTTGAAATTACAGTGTCACCTGCAGTTACGTTAAGCGCAGTGGCAGGTGTCCAGGTGTAATCATAACTAGCATTGCTGCTTGCTACGGTAAGGGTGGTTGAACCGGTTCCGCAAATGGTGTTAGAGGTAGAAGCCGCAATGGTCGGTGCTGGTGTTACGGTAGCAATAACCGGTGTACGCGGTGTGCTGGCGCAGCCCGAAGAATAACGGATACGACCGTTCCAGTTACGGGTGGTGATGGTATAGCCAAAGTAGCTGCCACCATGTCCTTCACGAACAATCATGTCACCGTTGGTAAAGAGCGGGTTACCTACTGCAGTACCGTTGGTATAGTTCAGTGTGGGACCTGTAGTGGTTACAATGAACGAGTAGTCGGTACCGCTAGGAATGGTTACGTTAAGCGTGATGGGCAGCGGAGTGGGTACACCAAGACCTGCAGCTACTACGTTGGAAGCAGTTCCGAGCAGTGTCCAGCCCACGTTGCTTGTGGTAGAACCGGGGATCAGGGTGTAGTCACCCGGGCGACCCCAGATTTCCCATGTAGCAGTACCCGAGGTCATGTGACCGTCCATACCGGTAATGGTAATGGTGTTGATAGCCGAAACACGGAACACGTTACCTGATGAACCATTACCCGCAGCAAATGTGGTGGTGATGGTGGTTGGCGGTGTACCGGTTGCATTTTCAGCATAGAAGGTGGTGGTGGTGCTTACCGTGGGGGTATAAGTGTTACCCGTGGCAAGCTGTGTACCAGCGGTGGGCTGGTTGTACCAACGGATGGTGCCTGAGCCTGTAGCGGTAAGCGTAACCGGACCTGTACCGCAACGTGTTGCACCGGCAACGGTGGGCGGAGCCACAAACTGCGGGAACAGTGTATCAATGGCCGAGTTGTGCTGGCCGCAGATTACTGCACGGTAGTAGGTGGTGTCAGTCGGAATAATTGAGAGTGAAGTGTTTGTGGCACCTACAATGTTGGTCCAGGTAATGTTGTCGGGCGATTCCTGCCACTGGATGGTACCGCCGTTGGTGAAACCGGATACGTTGAGTGTACCCTGATCGCCAAGACAAATGCGGCCTCCGCCTGAAGCGAGTGCAGTACCGGCAGCAACCACAATGTTTTGCGGGCCGAAAGCATCGTTCAGGGTAAGTACTTCAGTACCGGTGGTTGCAGTTGCGCTGAAACCATACGTACCTACAGCACCCATGTTATAGGTGGTGGTAATGGTGGTATCAAGGAAACCGCTGGCCGGAATAATGCCGCTGGTGATCGGTCCGAGTGTGTAACTCTGCGGGTTCGGGCCGGTAACGCTCACGTTAATGGTCACACCATTGCCGGGCAGCGCCATGTTAAGGGCTGAGCTGGCATAGTTACGTACACGCACACGGATGGTTTGTGTGGGCGAATAACATCCCGGTACAGCAGGCTGCAGGAATGCAAAGGCTCCGATATCCACGTTAAGCGGAATACCGTCAAATTCGTCGGCACCCATATCGGGGGCTGTACCACCACCGTTTACGGCTGTGGGACCCGGACGCACCTGAAGGTCGATATCGTTGGGCACATAAGAAAGTGTGGTAGCGCGCGATTCGAGCGGGCTTACAGTAGCATTGTTGATGCGCAGGTTGGTGGCCGAAATAAAGTTCGGGTTTACGGCAATAGAGCTGCCGTTGCCGCCAATGGCCAGAATGATGCCGCTCACACCGGTTACGTTTACCGCGTTAATTACTGCGGTCTGGTAACCTGTACCGTTACCGAAATAATCGTTGTTATCGCTGGTAAAGGTGGTGCCGTTGTTCAGGCTCATTGCGTAGTGTGTACCGGTAGAAGTACCGTTAGAACGGGTGTTTACCAGAATGTTATTGCGAAGTTCGTCAACAGCAGTGGTTACACGACGGTAAGCAATGGTGTTTGCTGCACCGCCGGCTACACCGGCACCGTTAATGTTTACGGTGTTGAAGTTAACTGCAGCAGTAGCACTGGTTTCTTTGTTGATACCGATAAAGCTGTTCGGAGCAGTAATAGCCGCACCGGTAATATCGCTTCCGAGGTTCACAAAGTTGTTGAACACACGGGTCGGGTTACCCACAAGGCTGATACCATACACAACCGGAGTGCCGCTGGTGAGCGGAGCGCCCATGCCGGCTACGTTGTTGTAAGCAACATCTGTATTCGCAAATGTGCCGGTAGAACCTGCAATGGTAATACCGCTAACCATTACGTTACCAGTTGCTGAACCATTGGCAAGTGTATTTACCGTGTTGCTGTTTACCGCGTTGGTGCTGGTGCTGAATGTGGCCAGTGTAATACCCTGCATAGATGCACTGGCACCTGTGCTCGCGTTGGGCGCAAGAGTAGCAAGGTTGCGAACGGTGTTGCCGGTAATGGTGTTGATACCGCTGGTGGAATAAATACCACGTACCACAGCACCGGTTGAAGTACCGGCATACTGGCTCGTAAGGTTCATTACCGTGTTGTTGGTAATGTTTACGTTGTTGAATGCCGAACTGTTAATACCCATTACAATTGAAGCAGTGGTACTGCTATTAGGTGCAGTAACCACACTGTTGGGCACGGTAAGACTGCCCACGGTGTTGCCGGAAATGGTTGACGGAGCACCGCTGGTGCTCTGAATACCGGTAAAGCTGCTGGAAATGGTGGGCAGTGAGGTATTGCAGGTAAAGCCACCCACCAGGTTGTTGCTGATTACTACAGCGCCTGACGAAGTGTTGCTGATACCCATGTTTAAACCACCTGAAGTAGAGCAAGAGGTAACAATGGCACCAGCCGCAGTGGTAGAACCGATTACGTTGGGAGTAACCGTACCAATGTTCAGGTTATGTGTGGTACCCAGTGTCTGGATACCGCAAATGATACCCGGACTTGTGGTTGCACCGCTTGTGGTGGTAAGGTTGATGTTGGTAAAGGTGTTGCCCTGAATGCTGGTAGGTGTAAGGTTACCTGAGCTGTTACCGTTTACAGAAATACCCACCAGACGGGTTGCTGCCGCACCTGCATAGGTCCATGCTGTGCCGCCGGCGTTGGGTGCTGTACCACCAATAAAGTTAGCGGAAATGTTATGCCCGCCTGAACCAGAAGCTGTACCTGAAATCAGAATACCGTAGTGCAGCACACCTGTGGTAAACGTGCGGGTAGCTGTCTGGTAAAAACTGTTGTTGGTAATTGTCCAGTTACGGATGTTACCGCCAAGGTTCATGGCTGCATTCTGACCGGTAGCAATAAACCAGTCGCGGAACAGGTTGTTGCTGATGGTTACCGATGAAATGAACGAGTTGGCGAGTCCATTTGCAGAGAAAATGAACTGCTGCGGGTTGGTGGCACCGTTTGCAAAATCGCAATTGGTGATGAAGTGGCCGCTTGAACCGTTTACGGTTGCAGGGGCAGTGTACTGTACAGCACCCAGTGCAAGACCGGTGTTTACAGAACGCACGTTTACATAGTTCAAACCGATGTTTGAAGCATCGCCGCCTACCTGTACAACTGCACCGGTGGTTGACGTGTTGGCAAGTGTAAGCTGAATTACGGTGCCTACTGAACCAGGACGACCATCAAACACAATGTTGCCGGCACCATTGAAGTTAATGGTTTGTAGGGCGTTACTGGTGATTGAAAGGTTGGTGGCGCCAAGCTCCGGACGAACGGTAATGGTGTTTGCCGGGCTGTTGCCGAGGAACGGAATGGTAAGCGGGAAGGTTTCAACCGTGCTCACGTAAGCAGCCTGAAGGTCGAATACCAGCGGACAGCTTACACCGTTTGTAGCTACCGCAGCAAAAGCAGCGGTAAGTGAGGTATAGGCACCTGTGGGTCCAACGGTAAACGTACCGCAAAGTGTACCCGGCAGTGTAGCCTGCGAGCCTGAAACAGCCAGTGAGGGCGTAATGGCTACCGCATACACACGGTAATAATAAAGCGTGTTGTTGAACAAACCGGTTTGGTTAAGCGTGTAACCTGTACCCGTTGTTGCAGATGAGGTTGAGGCTACCGTACCGGCCGGAACGAATGTAATGTTGTCGAGCGAACGCTCCACAAAGAAAGACGTTTCGTTGGTTGAGTTATCCACCCAGTTCAGCGTCATTGCAGTAGCTGTAACTGCCGTAAAGGTAAGGGTGGTGGGAGCAGCCGGAGCAGCCGGAGGAGCCCAGGTGTAGGTTTGTCCGCTGGCAGGCGCAAGGGTTGAGTTCATTTCGCAGGTTGCGTTGTTGGCAGTGCCTGCAATTGAAGTTGCCCATGTGTGAAGACCATTGGAAACAACGCGGTTATTGTAGTCGGCAGAACCGGTGCCGCGCAGACCAACCTCAAACAAGCCTGCAAGCTGCAGACTGCTTGTGTTGCCATATACTACATCCACATTGTGGTTGCTCTCCGAAAGACGGATCTGGAAGTTATAGACATCACTTCCGGTTGAGCTGGGATAATCATCGTAGTTTGTCCACTGTACCACAAGTGTACGGTTAGGAGCTGTACCGATAGTCTGGAAACGCAGATCACCCGTAGTAGCGTCGCCCTGAATATCTGCAGAAAGCGCTGCAACTACGTTGTTGCTTGAACCCAAACTAATGGCGTTGTAGGAACTTACCACAGTAGATCCTAAAGAAAGGAAACCGTTTGAGTTTACACTGAAACGGGTAAATGCCTGTCCGTTATACCAAAAGGTAAAACCAATCGGGTTATCCGGAAAGCTGGTGTCATCATTGCCTGGTACACCAAGCACTGTTCCGCCTGAAACAGGAGCGTATGTGCCCGACGACTGCGAAAAGGAGTAAGTGGATACCTGAGCCTGTGCTACAAGCCCTAATCCCATTACACCTATCAAAGCCGAACAAAAGCGCTTGTACGCACGTCCTGTACTGCCTAACAAGGAGTAGGTTCTCTTCATGGGGTGAAGATTTTTGTTGAGATGGATAAATTAAGTGTTGCCTGATTATTGGCGGAAAGTTAGGAAAAAAACCGACTTATGAAATGCTTGTTGTTAATAACTCAATATCGATTTAGGCCCCGGAATACGCAATTCGGGTTGTTTCGTGGTAAGGAATTTTATATTTAATATGCTGTTTATTAGTTTTTTGTATTAGAAAAACAATTGTGCTGCTTGCATAAAAATAATATGTACTTACATTCAATTATTAACAAGAGAATCCGTGAATTTAATCTGAAATATAGGTTTGACTTAACGATTTCCGAAGATTGTGCTGCCAATTCGCACCATATTGCTGCCCTGCTGCACGGCAGTCTGCCAGTCGCTGCTCATGCCCATTGAAAGGATATTGAAATCCGTACCGGCATGCGTGCGGACTGTTTCAAACAATGCGGCCACCTGTGAAAATTCAGCTGCCACCTGGCTTTTCTCATCAGTATTGGTGGCCATAGCCATGAGTCCACGTATGCGTACATGGGGGTAATCCCTCAGGTTTTCAGAGGCAAAAAAGGTGGTTAATTCTTCGGGATAGAAGCCGAATTTGGTTTCCTCACGTGCTACAAATACCTGTAAAAGCACATCTATTTTCCGGCCGCATTTTCCGGCCTGTTTATTAATCTCGGCCAGCAGTTTTTCACTGTCAACCGAATGAATGAGCGACACAAACGGAGCAATATATTTTACCTTATTGCTTTGCAGGTGACCAATCAGGTGCCATTCAATGTCTTTGGGCAATTCTTCGTATTTGGGCACAAGTTCCTGCACCCGGTTTTCGCCGAAAACCCGTTGTCCGGCATGGTAGGCTTCCAGAATACGGTCAGCTGCATGAGTTTTTGAAACAGCCACAAGGGTAACACCTTCCGGCAACATTGCATTTACTTCAGCAAGTTTTGTGCGAATAGTTGTCATGCTTACTGATGGTCTTCGCTAAGGCTGTACATCACAAGTCCGCTGCGCATTTTAGGCTCAACCCAGGTAGTCTTCGGAGGCATAATATTGCCTGTGTCGGCAATGCGTTTGAGCTCCTGCATGGCAACCGGATATAAGCCAAAGGCCACTTTAAACTTCCAGTTATCCACCTGATTTTTTAATTCTTCCGGTCCCTTAATTCCGGATACGAACCCAACACGCTTATCCACTTTCAGGTCTTTTATACCCAGCACAGGATCGAGAATGTATTTGGTGAGCAGATAGGCGTCAAGTGATTCAACCGGATTCTCATTGTTGGTTCGGCCCTCGCGCAAATGCAGCATGTACCAGTTTTTATCGAGATACATGCTGAATACGTGTTTGTGTTCGGGCTGTACAATGTCGGGGCCGGCTTTGCGTATTTCAAAATCGGTTTCCAGTTTTGCCAGAAACTCGCTCTCGGTAAGTCCGTTGAGGTCTTTCACCACACGGTTGAAATCGTAAATGCGCAATTGTGATTCGGGAAAAAACACGCCGAGGTAATAGTTCCAGGCTTCTTTGCCCGAATGTTGTCCTGCTTTTTCACGCCTTTCCTTACCCAGCAGCGCCGAAGATGCCGAGCGGTGATGCCCGTCGGCAATGTACACGGCCGGAATCTGTTCAAAACGTTCGCGCAGATGCTTCACCTGCTCGGGCTGATCCACCACCCACAGTGTGTGTCTGACACGGTCGGTAGTGGTAAAATCAAAATCGGCCCGGCGTTCGGTGGCCAGCATCATCAGGGTGTTAATCTCGGCATCGTCGGGATAGCAAAACAGCACCGGCTCGGCGTTAAAGTCGCACACATCCAGATAATCTTTCAGTTTGTTTTCGCGCTCGGTGAGTGTTTGCTCGTGAATTTTGATGATGCCGTTGAAATAATCGTCAATGCCCGTACAGGCAATAATTCCGGTGTATGTATTGCCCTGCTTGGTTTGCCGGTACACATAATAAGCAGGGTTATTATCCTGTTCAAAAACACCGTCGGCATAAAATTTTTCCCAGGTGGCTTTCACTTTCTGAAGCCTTTCGGGCGAGCCGGGTTTGGTTTTTTGGCCGTCGGTAAAATCAGGATTGATTACGTGGAGGAACGTGAACGGATTTCCGCGCAGTTTTTCGTTCAGATCGCCGCGGCTGTAATTGTCAACCGAGCGAGAAGCCACCAGATGCACTTTATCTGCTGCCGGCCGGATACCGCGAAAAGGTAGAATGCTTGCCATAATTCTGCTGCGCTGTTTTGTGTTAGGCCAGTGCGGCAATAATCCGTTCGGCCAGTTCCACGCCAATGCGCTCCTGGGCTTCATCGGTTGATGCGCCGATGTGCGGGGTGAGCGAAATTTTAGGATGTGCCAGTATGTCTTTGCGCGGTGTGGGTTCATTATTGAACACATCGAGCCCCGCAAAGCCGATATGTCCGCTGTTCAGCGCGGCCAGCAGGTCGTCTTCATTCACTACACCGCCACGGGCTGCATTCACAATACCTGCGCCTTTTTTCATCAGTGCCAGTTCGGCCGCGCCCATCATTTGTCCGCCCGGAACGTGCAGCGTCACAAAATCGGCTGTCTTCAGCACTTCTTCCATGGCAATGGTAGTCACGCTTACTTTTACATCGCCTGCACCTTCAATATGCACAGTTACATCGGCCGCACTCAGGAAAGGATCGTGAGCCACTACTTTCATGCCCAGGCCAAGTGCAATGGAAGCCACCGCCTGCCCAATACGGCCAAAGCCGATGATGCCAATGGTTTTGCCACGCAACTCGGTGCCTCCGGCGTAATTCTTTTTCAGTGTGGCAAAAGCCGTATCACCTTCGGCCGGCATGCGGCGGTTGGCATCGTGCAAAAAGCGCACACCGGTAAACAAATGCGAAAACACCAGCTCCGCCACCGAGTGCGACGAAGCTGCGGGCGTATTGATTACGGCAATGCCTTTCGACTTGGCGTAATCCACATCAATATTATCCATACCCACACCGCCACGACCGATTACCTTCAGCCCCGGGCAAGCATCAATAAGTGCAGCACGCACCTGTGTGGCACTGCGCACGGTTAAAGCCACGTAGCCTTCGGCATTGATCGCATCGGCCAGTGCAGCCTGATCTACTTTGGTGGTTATCACTTCAAAGCCGGCGGCTTCGAGAAGTTGTTTGCCTTTGGCATCAATGCCGTCGTTGGCGAGGATTTTTTTCATACAGCGTTTTGAACATACAGCCAGCGAATTGGGCGCTGGCTGTAACTTATATGTGTTTCAACAGAATGGAATGCTTACGCAAACTTCGCTTCAAACTCTTTCATCACATCCACCAGCACCTGCACGCTTTCGAGGGGCAGCGCATTGTAGAGCGAGGCACGGTATCCGCCCACATCGCGGTGGCCGCGTATTCCGCTTATGCCGGCTGCTTTCCACATTTTGTCAAACTCGGGCTCAAGCTCGGGTTTGGTCATTACAAACGTGGCGTTCATAAACGAGCGGTCTTCCACGGCTGTGGTGCCGGTAAACAGGCTGTTGCGGTCAATTTCGGCATACATGGAGGCTGCTTTGGCGTTGTTTATGCCTTCAATCCATTTTACACCGCCGTTGGCCTTGAGCCAGCGTAAGGTAAGCATGGTTACATAAATGGGGAACACGGGCGGTGTGTTGTACATGGAGCCGCCTTTAATGTGTACCTGATAATCGAGCATCGACAGCATTTTGCGGCCGGTTTTGCCCAGCAGGTCTTCGCGCACGGCTACCATGGTAGAACCCGCAGGGCCCATGTTTTTCTGCGCACCGGCGTAAATCAACCCGAAATCATTCCCATTTACTTCGCGGCTGAAAATATCGCTCGACATGTCGCACACCACCGGAACGGGCGATGTGGGGAACGCTTTCATCTGTGTGCCGTAAATGGTGTTGTTGGAGGTGATGTGCAGGTAATCGGCATCAGCCGGCACTTCGTAGCCTTTGGGAATAAAGGTGAATTTTTTGTCTTCCGACGAAGCAATGACGCGGGTATCACCAATCATTTTTGCTTCTTTGATGGCTTTTGAAGCCCACACACCGGTATTTACGTAGGCTGCAAAACCGTCGGTGCGCAGCAGGTTGTAGGGCACCATGGCAAACTGCAAACTGGCTCCGCCGCCCAGGTAAAGCACCTGCCAGCCGCTGCCCAGTCCGAGCAATTCTTTCACCAGCTCGCGGCTCTCGTCCATAACCGCTTCAAAGTTTTTGCTGCGGTGCGAGATTTCGAGCAGAGAAAGATTGAGATTGTCAAAATTAATGCAGGCTTCGGCGGCCTGTTTCAACACATCGGCCGGAAGTATGCCGGGACCGGCGCTGAAATTGTGTGCTTTTACAGCATTCAGAACTGTTTGCATGGTGTTGGTTGAATAGTGCCCGAATTTACGAAATACAAACACGCCGGAAAGATCAGCGCCCGAAATTTATTATGCGCTGCGTTTCGGTCTGAAGCGGCGACAGGCCTGCCGGGCAGTGCTGCACACCAGCCCAAGCGGGCAGTCAGTGGCTTTGCTCAGCATCTTCGGGTGGTTTAGCAGGCTGCGCAATAGAATCCGGCTCGCCATACCGGCTTGCCCGCAGCTGGTGTAAAGTGTAATTGTGGACAGCAGCACACCGCCAAGCAGCGCATGGAGGAGGGGAGAAGGAGTTTTCATTGTAGCGTTGGTTTTACGCTTTAACTCGCTTCAGCGGGGGGATGAGGTTGGGAGTATTTAACAGTTTTGGGGCAGATGGTTTGCTTTCTATGCCCCGGTAAACGTATTGCAAAAAGAAATTGAATTTATCACGACATGACGCGATAAATTCAATTTCTTTTAAAAATATACTTGACTTACTTTTTTTCAAACACCCCGTCTCTTACTTTACTTTAGCACCCTCCATTTTCTGTCCGCCCTGAGAAAATGTAAGACTGATAATTGTTCCATCCGTATGTAAGTTAAACACCACCTGCGCTCCCATTTCCTTAATTATAAAACGCTGCTCGGCTAAGGCAAAAAGCTCAACAGGCGGCTGCTCCGGGAACTTTGCAAAAAGGTGTTCGTTCTCAATTTCCACTTCAATTTGTAAACCGGGTTGCAGTTCATATACCCCTGTATAGCTGACAAGTGTTTGCAACGGTAATTGTATGGTTTCCATTTCAGCCATTGGTTTTTTATCCGTTTCAATGCCCCTGCTTTTTTCAATCCTGTCGGTATAAAGCACCTGCTTTTTACCATTTTTTGAGGAGAAGGTGTATGTGGCTAAACGGTTTTCAAATCTGAATTCTGTTGCCGACAATGGTTCGAGTTTTATCGGGCGTCCACCCTCGCGCATACTGTAAAGCGATCCGTTTTCATACGAGATGAAGCGTACCACATCCTCAAACTGATAGGCTCCTACCCATTTCTTCAACTCTTTTTCCGAAATTGTAACCGGAGCTTTTTCAATAAGTGATTTGCCTAAAAGAGCAGAAACGGCTTTTATATTGTATGCTTCCGGCCCTTTCCCGTCATCGCGGTTGGTTAATACAATGGAATAAATATTACGTTCAGGAACATAAATGCCGGATGTGGTAAAACCATTCATTCCGCCGGTATGTTCAAGTGTAGCTGTTCCGGCTATTTCATTTATTGCCCAGCCATATCCGTAATTTGACAACTTACCGCTTGTTAAAGTGTGGTTTGTAAATGCCAGTTTCTGACTTTGTGCTGAAATAAGTGTGTGATGATGAATGGCGCTGTGCCATAAAAACATATCGTCAATGGTTGACATTAATGAACCGGCTGCATAAGGAATAGTCGGACTCATGTACTCCGGATTTTCGTAATTGCCTTCATAGAGCTGATAGCCATTGGCCATGCGGGGAATTACTTTGTAATTATCGGCATAATACGAGTTTTTCATTCCGAGTTTATCAAAGATGTTTTTCTGCACAAAGTCACCGTAGCTCATGCCAGAAAGTTTTTCAATTATATAACCCAAAAGCACGTAGCCCGAATTGCTGTAGGCATACCTTTCGCCGGGAGTAAACTCAAGGGGAAGATTTTTAAACGAACTGATGATTTCCTCAGGACGCATGTCGAGCCGTGTTTTTGCTCTGAATTCGGGCAAATTGGTATAGCTTGTTATGCCGGAAGTATGATTCAGCAAATGATGCAGCGTAATCTCGTTTCCTCGTGGGTAATCAGCAATGTATTTCGACAGCTGATCGTTCAGGCTTAATTTGCCTTGTTCCATCAACATCAATATGCTAACGCTGGTAAATTGTTTGGTTATAGAAGCCAGCTGCAGCACATTTTCGGGCTTCATAGGCACATTCAATGCCAGGTTTGCCATACCAAAAGCTTTTCGGTAAATAATCTTGTCGCCCTGAGCAATCAGCACAGTGGCACCCGGCGAATTGGCCGGGTATGCCTGATTGAAAATGGCATCAATTTCAGCTTCTGTTTGTTGTGTGGAAACTACAACTGATCCGGGATCTGCTTTCGATGATACTGGCTTTGATTGCCCGAAAAACAGGTGGGTAGATAACAGTGCTAAACAGGTGAATGTGAATTTCATTTTGTGTGAGTATTATAATTGACTTTGTTCGAAATTGGTTTTGTTTATGGCAATAAATAGCCAGCTCACTGAGTGAGTAATTTTATTTTGTAAAAAGAATTGAACTAGGAGCGCCTTATTTTCTTATGTAGAAGAAATACGCTAAATAACTTAGGCCAAGACTAAAAGCCATTATCGCCAAAGAATGAATATTGATCGGTGCAGTCAGATAAGTAATGGTCAAACCTATACCGAGGCCACAAAAAAGAATAGCCAGTTTAATTGCATTATTCTTCTTCTCCTGAATATTTTTAGTTAATGAGTAAGCCGCTAATTGCTCAGTCATTCCCCGTTCAATAAGTTTGTTTTTTAAACGGTATTCTAAAAAATAGTTAACCAGTGTGACAAGCATAAGAACCAGAAATGACATAAACAGAATGGGGAATATCATTTCAACAACAGGTTGTGTGACAAAGGTATTTCCTGCCGGTTCATTAATCGGATTGTTTTGCGCGGATACCAGAACAGGCATCTGCAGCATGAGTAAGCACACCAATATTTTTTTCATCTCCATATTAATTTTGAATTATACTCAATCAGACAACCTTTTATGACATCGGTTGCAAATTTGTATTAAATAAATTTCCCTCTTTTGTTTTATACTGCCGAATAATATCGGTCAGGATAATCAGTAAAACTATCAGGGCAGTTCCTGTTACCAGAAGTGTTGTAACTATTGAACCGGCGCATATATAATCCAGCACTTGAGCGATATAAGGAATTGAAAAAGAGGAAACGATAATCAGCATAACTGCAAAAAATCCCCAAAAAAATAATTCCTGTTTTCCCCTTTTCTTCTTCTCAAAAAGCATAACTGCATGCATTGCCAGATCAGAAACATCGAATGAAAACGTTTCTGTTTCTACTTCCTGCAGCTGATTAATCAGTGCGTGATATTCATCACGCTTTTTCCTGCAAATGAAGCACCCGGCAAGATGTGCGTCATAAGTATTATCCTGAATCTCATTCAAAATAATAGCTTGAATCGTTTCGTCAGTTAAATGGTTGTTATTCATAACTGCGCGTTTTTATAGTGGTGATTGATATTGTCTTTCAGAATTTTTCTTGCCCTGTACAAATAGCTTTTTACTGTTCCTTCCGGTAGATTGGTAATCTCCGCAATTTCCTTGTTGGGTAATTCTTCTATGTGGTAAAGCGTGATTAACGTTTTATACAAAGGAGGGAGACGGCCGATTGCTGCATGCAGAATTTCTATTGACTCTGCATGAATTGTTTCAACTTCCGGGTTTGGGATTTCGATAAATCGGTTCTCCAGTTTATCTTCAATACCAACAACTTGTATTTTCTTTTTTTGCAAGTAATTTACAGTGGTATTGTAAGCAATATTCGCAATCCAGGTTGATAATTTTGATTTGAATTGAAAAGAAGCCAGATTTTGATAAACCTTTAAATAAATATCCTGCACAAGATCTTTCTGGTCATCTTCATTTACAGTCATTTTACGTACAATCTGAGCAACCAGTTTTTCCGTGTTTTTTATTACAACAGCAAAGCCCTGAACATTACCATTCAGGATGTTGGTCACAATAGCCTTGTCAGAAATGTAGCTACTATCGTTGCTCATGTTTTAATAATAGACAGGCAACTTTCAATCCGGTTGCAAAAAAAATGATTTATTTTTTGATGGGTAAATTGAAGGTGATTTTCTAAATATATACAATTGGCTGAATCATCTAATTTTACCCTGATCTTTGGTAACTTGCTTTTAAAGAGCCTATCCTTTGGATAGAATTAGAAAGTAGCGGCCACCGATTGTTGTGTCCGTTCAATTTCGTTTTCTTTTTAAGTCTCCGTTGCAGACTCCGTGTTTATGATAGGTATAAATTTAAAGACGAATTCCCGACAGTCTTTAACAGGCTGTCAGGAATTCGTCTGTTGAAATGATCGTTCTGATATTCAAAAATTAGCAGAACCGATGTTTGTCAAATTTTGGGTTATCAATCGTTTATGTGTTAACCCGCGGCCATTTCCAGGCATAATTGATAATCATACAAAGAAGAATAACTTGTATTACAGCGCCAATCACCATGTGTATCCAGGCTTCTCCGACCAGATTAAACAAGATAAAGGGGATATTTACCGCGGCAATACAGATATTTGTCCAACGATTTACTTTTGCAGGGAGTACACCGGAAAGAGCAATCATCAGTGCCGGAGCGCCAATTAAGCCAAGTGCGATTAAAAGAAAGCCTTGCGAAATATCAAATACAAACACCTTGCCTTTCAGAATATCGTCGATTGTTCCCGGCATGTATAAATGGAAATAATCCAGATAAATGATGAAGAACATTACGCTTGTCCATAACAATGCAAGCTTCGTTTTGATGTTAATTTTCATGTCTTCCAGCTCAACTTTAGCATTCATGTGTGGTGAGTTTGTCGTTAGAAATTGAATCCAATATTGAGCCCGGGTTCAGGAAAAATAATTTTGGGCCATTTGTCATCGAGTTGTTTAAATCCGTCGGGTAAGGGTGTGTGATAGGCACGATGAGTCATGCAAACCGATGGCTGGAAGAAAAACCGGTCTTTAAATAGTTTGATGTGATAGCCCACGCGGTATGAATTGAAAATCTGAAAACCATCTTTAATTTTCTTCCCGTTGTCATTCACAAAAATCTGCCAGGTAGGCATTACGTCAAGCTGCGCATATAAGCCTTTCCAAAAAAAACGGGTATAAGAGAATGTGGCGCCAATCTCACGTATATAGCCCGGAAATTTTTCTTCGGGTTTTTTGTACGCATCATTTAGAAACGGATGAATACCATTCGGCCATGCATATTTCCATGTTTTGGGCGCTATTCCAATTACATCTTTTCCAGTAAGCCGGTAACCAATATTGAGCTGAACGAAATTGGGCGGATTTTCCTTGTCTAAATTGCCGAACAACATAAATAATGAAGTCCCCACAAACCAACGTCTGTATGTGCTGTCTGTTTCAGAATACTGCGCTTTAAGATGGAGCGAGCTTGTTATCATTACGATAAAAGCAATAAATAAAACTTTCTTTTGCATAGTTTTTACTAATTAGAATTGATAATGCAAAAGTAGATTGGCGCCCGTGCTTAACTCCTACACTTAAGTTAAGAAATCGGCCTTGCCGGTATTGGTGTTTGTATATTTATCAGCCTCTAAAAGTTAAATCCAAAGTCCAAACCGGGCTGAATAAAGTAATTGGGCCACTTGTTTTCCACAGCTTTAAAAGATTCAGGCACATTGGTTCGCAGCGGCCAATAGCTGCAACCGATAGCGGGCTCAAAAAAGAACCGGTTTTTAAAAAACTTAAATTGATATCCGAGATAAAAGTCCAGATATAAGGTGTATCCGTTTCCAATCTTTTTATCCGTTGCGTCCACATATTTTTCAAACGCATTTAGTGCATACAACGATGTATAAACACCTTTCCACCAAAATCGCTGATAGCCTAATTGTGGTGCAATTATGCGCGCATGACCAGGATAGTTCAGGCCGGGGGCATCAAATGAAGGGCCGAAAGGAATCCCAATCGGCCAGCTGTATTTTGATCGTTTGAACCTAAAAGACACCACATCGTGAGGAGTTATCCGGTACCCCACATTCAACTGGATATACTCCGGTTTGTTGGGGTCATCCGGGATAAAATTTCCTAACATCAGCAGCGAACTTCCCACAAACCAGCGCCGGTACGTGCTGTCTGCCTCAGCATGTTGTGCCTTGAGATTAAGGCTGCATGCAATGAGTAAGAGGCTGGCAAGGAAAAAGACTTTCTTTTGCATTTTCGTTTTCTTTTAGTGAAACGATGCAGCAAAAGTAGATTGACAAAAGTGCATAGCTACAGCACTTAAGTTAAGAACGCGCTCAGCTTTTCTTATCCAGAATTCTTGCACGCAGCCTGCTTAACGATTGTGGCTGAATGCCTAAATAGCTGGCTAACTGGTGCTGGGGCACACGCTGAAGAAGATCCGGCCTCTTTTCTAACAGATTCAGATAACGTTGTTCTGGCGAAGAGGTTTTAAATTCATCAAAGTCTATTTGTTGTTTAGCTAAAAGTTCTTCAGACAGTTTTCTGCACATAATTTCAAACTTTGGAAATTTACTATTCATTTCCACTTCCATAGCTGAATTTGAAATTGTAAGGATGGTGTCTTCTACGCAACTTATATAATATTCAGACGGTGTTTGGCTTATCACACAATGAGGAGTAATCGCATCCATTTCTGTGTAAAATGCAGTTGTCTTTTCTTCACTGTCAATAATATAGTATTTTCGAATACAGCCTTTTAACACAAAATAGCTTTCGTTCGATTTTTGTCCCTCCTTCAGAATAATTGTACCCTTCTTTACCGAATGAAATAAATTCAATGAAATGAGTGTGTTTCTCTCCTCTTCATCCAAAGAAATATATTTGGAGATAAAATCAAATAGCAGGTCTTGCATTTTTTTGAAGCGATTAATTTCTTATTTACAGTTATTGGCAAAGTTATGAACCTTTGGGAGCAGGAGCTACGTCTTGGTAAAATACCGCAAAATTTACTTTGCAGGATATATATTCTGCTAACCACTTATACGGTAATTCGTTTGCCTAAAGTTAGGAGTCGTTTTAGTGGATATTAAATTGTTTTTAGATATTGAAAAACAGACCAGATTCAGCAGGATAATTCATAGTCGCAGTCATTCTTCACATTGTGAATGAGCAGCATAATATTTACAATAGATCAGTTTAAATAAATCATTTTCATTTTACAGTACACGTTCAACACGTTTATTTGGGCCTTCCGCCCAAATTAGGCTTATCGCCTTCGTTTCGCTGCTTGTTCATATCCGGTGATCCGGGCGCGTTGTACTTATCATCCTGCCTGCGCTTTTTGTTCTTTGCCTCAATATTTTCAATCAACCGCCATTTCCCTTTTTTGAACTTAAATCCGTCGTAAGTAAACGTCTGTGTATAAAACTGGTACATGCCGTCGGCATTGGGAATTTCAGGAGCGAGGCGGTCGAATACAATCTGCTTGTCGCTTTCTTCATAACGGAGTGTCATAACCAGCTCCGCTTTGTACTGAAAAATAATACGGCGCTTTGAAATTTTGCCCATATCGAAGAGCGAGTTTTCGCCGAAAACGGGTGCTCCGTCGCTGCGGAAGGTGAGTACTTCAATTACTTTCTTCCAGATCATGTTGTTGTTGCCGTCCCAGCCAAGCAGCGTGTAGTATTTATCTTTTTTGCTTTGTGTAAGTACAATGCGGTAATAGAGTGCGCCATACCATTTATCGGCACTCAGTGTGGATGTTTCCGGGCTGCGAATTTCGTCGGATTTATCGGTGAGTTCGTGAATAAGGGGTTGGGCATCTTTACCGTTATTCATCAGAATAAAACAAAAATATTGATGTGTGCCATCGTTGAGCGGCAGGTTCCAGTTAAAGATGCGGAACTTTTCGTCGGGCGCGGTGAGCCGGGCCATGAATTTGAGCGAATCAAACGGATAGCTGAATGCGCCCTGCTCGCTGAGGGCTTCGCGCAAAAAAGCGGTAAATTTTTTATTGGCCTCCAGTTTCGCTTCATCCTTTCCTTTAAATACTTTTGGTCCGATACGTTTTAACGAATCTTCAAGTACTTTGAGGCGGGGCGAAGCGGGCGTATCATCAGCCACTGCATGCAGGCTGAGGCTGAGGAAAAAAAGGCAGGCCAGAAAACGGGTCATAAATGGTAAACGGATATTGTGTAAAGTTATTGAGTTAAGGGAAACTGCACATACTGTATGGTGATATGCAAAAAAAATGCCGTCAGGACGATGAAGGGTCCGAACGGCATTATTTATATGGAAATTATGCAGGACAACTAATGTCCGTATGGCACTAAAGGTGCAGTGAGCTTTTTTTCGCGAGGAGTTCTTCCTTGCTTTCGCGGTGGTTTTCATCGTCCACACAACAGTCAACCGGGCAAACGGCTGCGCACTGGGGCTCGTCGTGAAAGCCTACGCACTCCGTGCATTTGTCGGTTACAATGTAGTAGTAATCCATTTGCACCGGTTCCTGAGCAGTATCGGCATCGGCTGAGATACCGGTTTTGGAGGTGAACATGCCTTTGAGGGAGGTTCCGTCGGCAAAACGCCATTCGGCACCGCCTTCATATATTGCGTTGTTGGGGCATTCGGGTTCACAGGCTCCGCAGTTAATGCACTCGTCGGTTATTTTGATCGCCATAGTTGGTTGCTTCTTGTTAGTTTTGCGGTGTGCAAAAATACATAATATCAACCAACGGAAAGGCCAAAAGTTCATGTTAAATCGAGAAGAGCGTATTGCCGCATTTGTTTCGCTTGGCGAGGCATTTGGGCGTATCGCCAATGGCAATGCGGTTTCGGCGGCCGAAACGGACTTTCAGGAAATGATTCCGGGCTATCACCTTTCCAATGGCTGGTACACCCCTGCGTTTATCCGTCACCGCCTGCAGCAAATGGCGGCCGGACTGGGCAAAGAGGTACTGGAAAACTGGCTGGGTAACTACACTTTTCCCGCCAGCCTGCACGATAAAAATGTGGCGGTAATACTGGCCGGTAACCTGCCCATGGTGGGATTTGATGATTTTGCGGCCGTGCTGCTTGCAGGGGCAAAATTCTGCGGCAAACTATCGAGCGATGATAAACGCATGATGCCGGCCATTGGTGCATTGCTTACCGAAATTGAGCCGAGGTTTGAAGGGCAGTTTGTGTTTACCGATTTCCGCCTGCCGAAAATTGATGCGGTAATTGCCACCGGCAGCAACAATTCATCGCGGTATTTCGATTATTACTTCGGTAAATACCCGCACATTATCCGCAAAAACCGTCACAGCGTAGCCGTGCTCACCGGCAACGAAACCCGCGAAGCACTTACTGCCCTTGGCGACGATGTGTTCATTTACTTCGGACTGGGCTGCCGCAGTGTGTCTAAACTATTTGTGCCTGAAGGTTACTCATTCAATACTTTTTACGAATCCATTCTGCATTGGGGCGAAACCATGACCGGCCACAAAAAGTACATGAACAACTATGAATATCACCGCACGCTGTATCTGCTGAGCCGCGAAACCCTGCTTGATAATAATTTCCTGCTGCTCAAGGAAGATGCCGCGCTCAGCTCGCCTCCCGGCATGTTGTTCTGGGAAAGCTACAGCAGCCCCGAAGCGTTGCAGACACGCCTGCAAAGTCTCCAACCGGAATTGCAATGTGTGGCCGGCTCCGCACAACTGTGGCCCGGCGCACTGCCGTTCGGACAAACCCAATGCCCCGGCCCGGCCGATTATGCTGATGGTGTTGATACCCTGGCATTCTTGTGCAGCCTCTAAATGTAGTGCCTTCAGGTTCTGATTCGGCACCGTACACCGGTATGTAACTACATCGGTAATTCTCCGTAAAATCGTTGGAAATAAACGCCAACCGAACCCTTGCCGGAGCAAAATCATTAGTAAGAAAAAATCCTAACAGTTACTGAGATTTTATTGATGTAGTTGTATGAAAAACCTTTACCTGCTGCTTTTTACGCTGCTGTTGCATTTGGCTGCAAAAGGCCAGGTGTTCTGGTCGGAAAACTTTAACAACAGCTGTGCTTCTGGCTGCACTGCCATAGGCTATTCGAGCGCAAACGGTTCCTGGACTCAAACAGTAATGGGCCTTGAAGGCACTGACCCGAATGAATGGTATGTAAGCTGTGCCGAAAACGGCTATGTGGCCGGCAACTGCGGCACCGGCTGTGTGCCGCTCACAGCCACGGCCACAGGCGCTTCGCTGCATATCGGCGCTTCTGTAAACTGGTTTGGCGATATTGGCGCTGCTTACGATGCCGGCGGACTCTGCGGTATTCTTTCCTGTCCGCAAACCAACCGCCGTATCGAATCGCCTGCCATCAACTGCACCGGGCAGTCAACCATTACACTCAGCTTTACTTATATTAAACAGGGTGCCGCGCCCAACGACGATGCCGAAATCTGGTATTTCGACGGCGCTACATGGACTTTCCTTGCCAACCCGCCGGCCACCAACAACGGGCCCTGTGCGCCGCAGGGACAGTGGACAAACTACACCGTGGCACTACCGGCATCGGCCAACAACAACGCCAATGTGAAAATTGGTTTCCGCTGGGTAAACAACGACGACGGCGTGGGCACTGATCCTTCTATTGCCATTGATAATATGGAACTGAGCACGCCGCCTAATCCGCTTGCTCCCGTAGTGGCATTTTCGGCATCAGACAGCAGCATTTGCGTGGGCGATTGCATCAGCTTTACTGATCTTACCACAAACTCACCCACAGCGTGGAGCTGGTCGTTTCCCGGTTCGGCCACAGCCACATCGGCCGTGCAAAATCCGGCAAACATTTGTTACAACACACCGGGCACGTATGCGGTTACACTTACTGCCACGAATGCAAACGGTACGGGCACACTTACCCAAACTGCATTCATTACCGTAAGCGCACTGCCCACGGCATCGGCAGGAGCCGGGCAAACCGTGTGTACCGGACAGCCGGCCACACTAACCGGCACCGGCGGAGGCACTTACCTCTGGCAGCCGGGCAACCTTACCACAGCCAGCATAACCGTAACGCCCGCTGCAACCACAACCTACACACTTACTGTTACAAACGCCGCCGGCTGCACAGGTACTGCACAGGTTACTGTTACCGTTATTCCCTGCGTGGGCCCGATAGCTGCATTTACTGCCAGCGACCTCAGCATCTGTGTGGGCGACTGCATCAATTTCACCGATCAGAGCACCGGCCCGCCCACCTCGTGGAGCTGGACATTTACCGGCGCCGCCACGGCTTCTTCAACCGTACAAAATCCAACCAATATTTGCTACAACAGCCCCGGCACGTATGCCGTTACACTTACCGTAACCAATGCCAACGGCAGCAATACGCTCACACAAAACAGCTACATTACCGTAAATCCGCCGCCTTTGGCTAATGCAGGCAGCAACCAGACCGTGTGCAGCGGGCAGCCGGCCACACTTACCGGCAGCGGGGGCGTCAGCTACAACTGGCAGCCGGGCAACCTTAGCGGTGCCACCGTTACTGTTACGCCCGCCACCACAACCACCTACACACTCACCGTAACCGATGCCAACGGATGCACCGCCACAAGTTCAGTAACAGTTACGGTGCAGCCATGTGTGGCTCCGGTGGCTCAGGCTTCTGCTTCCGACCAAACGCTTTGTGAAGGTGACTGTATCAGCTTCAGCGATTTGAGTACAGGTGCGCCCTCGTCGTGGAGCTGGCAGTTTCCGGGCGGTACTCCGGCTTCATCCACCCAGCAGAATCCGGGTTCGGTATGTTATGCTTCTGCCGGTGTATATGATGTAATTCTGATTGTGACCAACACCTTTGGCAGCGATACGATTACGCTTACTAATTATATTAACGTAGCTGCTCCACCGGTGCTCACTGTAAGTTCGGGTGCCACCATTGGTATCGGAAGCAGCCTGCAACTCACCGCTACTGGTACAGGCACATACAGCTGGGCGCCTTCTGCCGGATTAAGTTGCACTTCCTGCGCATCGCCGGTAGCAAGTCCTACGGTAAATACGGTTTACACCGTAACACTCACAAACGCAAACGGCTGTACCAGTTCCGACACAGTACGTATTCAGGTAATTGAAGCGTATGGTTTGTTTGTGCCTTCGGCATTTTCGCCGAATGACGACGGGGCAAACGATGTATTGTTTGTGTACGGTCCGGGTATCCGCACGCTTGAGTTTATTGTGTTTAACCGCAACGGTGAAATCGTGTTTGAAACCACCTCGCAAACCGTGGGCTGGGATGGTACACACCGTGATAAGCCTGTGAATACGGGGATTTATGCCTATTTCCTGCGGGTGGAGTATTTCGACGGGCGTTCGGAAACACGAAAGGGTGATATTTCAGTAGTACGTTAATTGAGGAGGAGGACACATGAAAAAGCACATACTTGCATCGGTATTTTTCGGATTGCTGGCGGTAACTGTTTCGGCGCAGGATTTTCATTACTCGCTGTTTCACATGGCGCCGCTTACTGTAAATCCGGCGTTAACCGGCAATTTTACGGGCGATTTGCGGGTGATTAACAATTACCGCACCCAATGGTCGGCCGTATCGAAACCATTTGTTACCTATTCGCTGGGGGCGGATATGCCGTTTCAGAACAGGAACAAACGCAAACAAACACGCGATTTTTTTGCGCTGGGATTGAATGTGAATGTGGACAAGGCCGGCAGTTCGATGCTCAGGAACAACAGCTACAACGTGAGTGGTTCCTACAATAAATCGCTCGATGGGGGCAGCAAAACATTTTTCTCGTTTGGTGTTCAGGCCGGCCTTAACCAGCGCAGCATTGATCTCTCACAATCAACCTGGGGCAGGCAGTTTAATGGACTTACGTATGATGCGGCGCTGCCAAACGGTGAAGCATCAGCTTTTGCCGATGCGTATTTCTTTATCGATATGGCTGCGGGTGCAGCAATTACCACCAATGTAAACGATCGTTTTAAAATGAATGTGGGCCTTGGCGCGCATCACCTTGCTCGTCCGCGCATTAGTTTTCTCGGCAGCAACGATCAGCTTTACCGCAAACTGATGGCGCATTGGTCGGCGCAAATCAGGTTGAGTGAAGGAGGTGGTACTTATTTGCTTCCGCGCGTGTTGTTTGCCCGTCAGGGCCCGTCGCAGCTTATCAATCTCGGGCTGGGCATGAAATTCAAGCTCAGCGAACGTTCGCGCTACACCAATTATCAGGAGGAAAAATCGTTTTCCTTTGGCGGCATGTACCGAACCGGCGATGCGCTGAGTGCGTGGGTGAGGATTGATTACGGCCCTGTGGGCGCAGCGTTGAACTATGACTTCAACGTGTCGCGGCTTACACCTGCTTCGCAGGGGCGCGGTGCAGTTGAGGCGATGGTAATTTATACCGGTATTTTTCACAATCAGAATACCCGGCTGGCCTCACCATCCTTCTTCTAAGAGTTTCAAAGTCAGTGCCAGCGTATCAGCGAGTCCAATCCACGGTCGAAAATACCGTCGAAATTGCGCATGTCGCGAATACGCGCATGTTCAGTACGTATAACTGTCACGTTGGAAATGCGCAGGTTGATGCGTTCCATTACTCCCTTTTCATCAAACAAAAAAGGCACCGGATACATTTCTTCGGGCAATGTGTTAATGCTTGAAATAATAATGGTGGTATAAGTACTGTCGGGCCGTAGCTGGCGAACCCGTTCAAGCGTATTGGCCATGCAGCCTTTACAGCCTTTTCCCGGCACCATGATATACACATGCCGCTGCTGTGGAATGGAGTCGGCAAACACATCATGCAGGTATTTGCGAAATACACGTGTGGGCAAACTTTCCTGAGGCGGCAATGGTTTCGGCTCGTTGCCGCCACAGGAGTGGAGTGCAATGAGTGCGGGTAAGCAAAGAAGAAAAAAGAAAAAACGACTCAAAGATTTTCGGGCTGAAAAATTGTGAACGTGGCCTTGGGCATGGTCAGCGACTCGTTGCGGCGCATCACCAAAATGCCTTTCGAAGTAATAAGAACCGCTGGCAGGTATTGCTTGGGATCAAAAACCACATCGCCCACCACGTTAAAGTTTTCGTCGAGCATCATGAGCGACCAGTTTTTGTCAATGCTCTGATTAATTGTGATGCTGTCTTTGCTTACATACTGCTGTGCATGATGTACAATGCGGTAATACATTTTGCGGTATGGATCGTAGTCGAGGCTCAGGTAGCGCGGTTCTTCCACCGTGTAACGATCCACAAATGCGTAGTTTCCTGTGCTATCGTCAGGATATTCGCGCAAGGCAGTCATGTATTTGCTTTTCACGTAATGTGAAGCCACGCGTTTTCCATTTTCATACACAAACAGCGAGTCGTCGGCTCCAAAACCATGCACCACCTGCCCCAAAGAATTAATACAGCGTTGCGGATAGTAATCGCGGTAGCCGTTTCCTTCGCGATAGCTTTTGGGCCACAGGCCGCTGCTGTTTATAACGCCATTGACCGGGCTTTTCAAATCAAAAATTACTTCACCTGGTGTTTTGAAATATTCAATCCGGTCTTTGCGCGAGTTTACCGGCAGCGACTTTTGTGCACAGGTGGCATAAATTTTATTGGCGGAGTATATCATGCCTGAGCGGGGCAGGCTGATGAGTGCGTAATCAGAAACATTACCGGTTAGCTTACCGGTAACTTCCCAGCGGTTCACAATTTTACCCGAGCTGTTGAGCAGGCATATTATGCGTGAATGCGGAATAATCACAAAAATGGAATCGGGGCCGTAGGAGCTGATTCCCCAGATCCGTCTTTCTGGTGAAATAGAGTCGATAGCATTGAGCGGAACGCTGTGTTTCAGCTCGCCGTTTTCGGCATCAAAAAAGTTCAGGAATGCTGTTTCTAGCGAAAATGCGCGGATGTAGCTGCCATCAGCGGCCCAGTTGCGAAGCGTTACCAGTGTGGTATCGGCATACACACGTTCACCAACCGGCTTTAAACCGATTTCGGATTCGCGGCAGGCAGTAAGGAAAAAGAGAAACAACAACAACGCACCGGCTGTACCTTTCATCGGTAAAGGGCGGGGCTTAGTGGGAGGGAATAATGTCGGAAGCAGAAATCATGATGGTGTGAATGATCTGCTCACTGCGCGGCTGTGCACCGCGTGTTACAGTACCTTTCTTCACTACCATATAAAACACATCGCCGTTCGAATTTGATTGACGAACAAGTGTTAAGTGCCCCTGTGCAAGCCCGCTGATAATTTCGGGTTTGTGATTGAACATGGGCAACTGAGCCACATTGGTACGTGCTGAAAAATAGGTTTCAAGCGTATTATTCTCGATCATATTGTCGAGATCATTCATGCGTGAACTGGTGATGGATGTGCGTGCACAATCCGACATGGGCTCGGCGCAGTACCACTCCTGTGTGAGCGGATCTTTTACAAGTGTTAAGTTGAATTCGGTTTTGTTCAGGTCTCCCGGATTATTATTGTCATCATCTGTAGTGCGCAGAAAAGAGCCGTTTTTGCTCAAACCGTAATTGGTTTGATCTTTGGCGCAAGAAGCGATAAGCAAAAGACTTGCGGCGGCAGCGAATAAAGGGAGACGTTTCATAACACGTATTGTTTTCCGAAAGGTAAGTATTATTTCTTAATGCCACAACAGTCAGGCTCCTGTTTTACAGAGCGGGCAGTTTGGCGAATAAGTGGTTTGTTTTGGCCGGTAAGTGGTTACTGGCGTTCGTAGGCTCCGGCATCGGGCTGGGTGCTGCTCCGGGGCAGGTTGGCCAGATCAAACGGTACCAGAATGCCCACGGCCGGGTCGCCGATATTGAGGGCGGCTGAAGCAGCCCCCGGCCGGTAATCACGCTCACCTACGTCGGTAAAGTCCGGGTTCTGGTTAATCAGGTTAGACACAAAGCGGGTAGGATGGGAGGTTGGAATGTTTGTTTTGAGGAGGCAGTGTCTGAACCGGTACTGAAAAGGCACGTTATTGGTAGTATTTGAATCAAGAACAAGTTCGTTCTCTTTATCGCCATAAATAATGCAGTTTTCAATATCGCATTGCGTAAGCGGGCGGTTATAAATATTACCGTCTGCAGCTTCGTATCCGTTAAAAATATAAACGGTCGGTGTAGTACGGTTTGATGCATTCCAGTAATTGGCAAATGTACTTTGTATAAAGCGGTAACGCCCGCCAAAGCCCAGCACGGCGCAGTGTTCGGCGCAGTTATACACAAGTACATTCTCGCCTTCCATCCAGGTACCGCGTGCGAAAATACCGTAAACCGACATGTTGCGGATTTCGGTATTACTGAGTTTGAGCGTGGGGTTGGCCGATGCGCCCAATGTATCGCACACAATGCCAACAATGCCGTTTTTAATTACAGCCCAGTCAATGATGTTGTTTTTGCTGCCCGAGGAGAGCCAGATATATCCCCATTGCCCCGGTTCTTCCGCATATTCGGCTTCAAGGCGGTCGCCCTGAAAGGTTACTTTACTGCCAGCTGTGCCCAATACTTCAAGTGTGGCACAGGAATCGGCCGCCAGCACGGCGTTTTTATGCAGATGTACTTTTGTGCCGGCATTAATGGTGAGTTTGCAGCAGCTCGGAATTATGGCAAAACCATAAATCACGTGTGGCTTGTCGTTGGTCCATACCTCATTGCAGTCGAGCACTTCGTTGAAGTGGAAATGCGCATCCTGCCCCACGGCATTCAGTATTACCCGCTGCACATTGCCATTGGTTACAAATACAACCGAGTCCTCCACCATCAGCGGTGAGTTGCTGTTGTTCGGATTCACAGTTACATCTACAAATACATACATACTGTCGCCCCCGCGCAGCAAAACATCACCGGTACTCACTACGGGCAGTCCGTCCACATTAATTCTGAATTGCGAGGTAGTACCTCCGGCAAGTTGAATGGATGAAATGCGCACCGCCTTACTGCTGAAATTATACACTTTAAAATTGCGTGTAGCTGAACCAACAGTGGTAAACACCGTGTCAAACACCACTGTATCGCGCGAAAATACAAGCGCAGCATCCTGATCTTCGTCCAGCTGGTCGCGCCGGCATCCGTCGATAAAAGGCAGTATAAAAATGGCAGCAAGTAAAACTCTCAGCAAATGCATACGCGGCAAAAATACAGGTTCGCGCCAGAAAAACGATTTTTAACCCGGTTTATTGCCCAATGCCCCGTAAACCGGGGCAATGAGAAATTTTTATGAACAGTGTTGTACTTTATTGATTTTTTTCTACTTTTGCAGTCCCATACGTGATATGGAATTATTGTTCAAAGCAACATGAAAAAAGGAATCCATCCCGAAAACTACCGCCTCGTTGTCTTCAAAGACATGTCTAACGAACAGGCATTTATGACCCGTTCAACAGCGGAAACAAAAGATACTATCGTCTGGGAAGACGGCAATGAGTATCCCCTCATTAAGCTTGAAATTTCAAACACCTCGCATCCGTTCTACACCGGCAAAATGAAGCTGGTTGACACTGCAGGTCGTATCGATAAATTCCGCAACCGCTACCAGAAAAAAGCGTAACTGCTGGATCAATACACAGAAATCCCCCGGAAATTCCGGGGGATTTTTATTTATGCTTGCGCTTTTTGCTGAAATTTGTACGCTATGAGCTTCCAGACCGCCTTTTTCGACGATGAATACCGCACGGCACTGCTGCCGCTGGCGGCTACCCGTCCGCTTTGCGACTTTCGTTTTGGCATTTTTACCGTGCGCGAAAAATGGGAGCGGCAGCTGACCGTTTCATCCACCACGTTTGCCGCACCGTCGCTTCAGGAACTCTGGCCGTTTGCGCCGCAGCCTGACGTGCCGCTGGTGTGGATAAACGGCCGTGTAGCACCATCAGCGCAGCTGGCGGCCGAAGTAAAGGCGCTCAAACCCGGTCAGGGCCTTATTAAAGGCGAACTGCTCATTGCCTGCCACGCAGGCACGGATCATGCCCCGCTGGTACTGGACGACAGCGACCACCTCCGCGTAAACTACGAACTCCGCGAAACCACTGCCGAAGCCATTGTAATACGCCGCATTCACGATTTATTTACCCAAAACCGCCGCGGCCTGCAGCTTGATTTTGAGCTGATTGCCGGCAATACGTTTCAGCAGCCTGATGCCTCCTGCACGGTTATCGGCCCGCATCCGGTGCTTATGGAACCGGGCGCCAAAGCTGCAGGCTGCATTTTCAATACCACCGAAGGCCCCGTGTACATTGCCGCCGGTGCCGAAGTAATGGAAGGCTGCCTCGTGCGCGGACCCATTGCCATCTGCAGCGGCGCACAAATAAAAATGGGCGCCAGACTTTATGCCGACAGCACCATCGGCCCTGGCTGCAAAGTGGGCGGCGAAGTGACCAACACCATTTTCTTTGCCAATGCCAACAAAGCACACGACGGCTACCTCGGCAATTCGGTTATCGGCGAGTGGTGCAACCTGGGAGCCGACACCAATACCTCCAACCTCAAAAACAATTACGGCCCGGTAAAAGTGTATAACTACGCCATTGGCGGCGAAGAAGACACCGGCCTCATTTTCCACGGCCTCATCATGGCCGACCATGCCAAGTGCGGCATTAATACCATGTTTAACACCGGCACCGTGGTAGGCGTGGCAGCCAATGTGTTTGGCAGCGGCTTTCCCCCAAAGTTTATCCCCGATTTCAGCTGGGGCGGGGCCGATGGATTTACCGAATACAGCCTGCACAAAGCCATCGAAACCGCCGAACGTGTGTTTGCCCGCCGCAATAAACAAGTAGAAGCACCTTTGCGCCGCCTCTTCGAAACCGTGTTTGAACGAACCGCTGCTTTACGTCGTTTCTGACACAGTTATTGCCATAACGGCAGCATTTAGCCGCTGGCACAGGTATTGACCAATGTACATAGCTTTCGGGCTACACAGTCCGGGAGGGTTTTCAGTGAATATTACTGACAGTTTGACCTATATACACGAATGAATCAGAATTTATTTTCTCCCGTAGGATTTGACCAGTTGTCTGACGACGATACCGAGTTTATTCCCCTGCTCAGTCCCGAAGACGAGGAGCAGATGAACAACGAATCGGTTCCCGATAGTTTACCCATTCTTCCGCTCCGCAATACCGTACTTTTTCCGGGTGTGGTAATTCCCATTACCGTAGGCCGCGAAAAATCAATCCGCCTCATACGCGAAGCCAGCAAGGGCACGCGTACCATTGGTGTTGTGTCGCAGAAAACCGACGATAACGAAGATCCGGGCATCGAAGATTTGAATACCGTGGGCACCATGGCTTTCATTATCCGCATGCTGCGCATGCCCGATGGCAATACTACGGTTATTCTTCAGGGCCGCCGCCGTTTTGTGCTTGGCGAAGAAGTGCAGCGCGATCCGTATCTCCGTGCCACGGTTACCGCATTGCCCGAAACACGGCCTGCGGCAACTGATCATGAGTTTCCGGCCATTATTTCCTCGGTGAAGGAAATTGCCCTGCAAATCATCAACAACAATCCGCAATTGCCAGCCGAGGCTACCATGGCCGTGCGTAATATCGAAAGCCCTGCGTTTCTCATCAACTTCATTTCATCGAACATGAATGCGGGTGTGGTGGAGAAACAGCAGATTCTGGAAATTGCCTCGCTCAAGGAACGCGCCACCAGCGTGCTTGCACTGCTCACCAAAGAGCTTCAGCTGCAGGAACTGAAAAATCAGATTCAGACCAAAGTGAAGGTGGATATTGACCGGCAGCAGCGCGAGTATTTCCTGCACCAGCAAATAAAAACCATTCAGGAAGAGCTGGGCGGAAATCCGTCGGAGCAGGAGCTGGCCGATTTGCGCGAACGCTCGGCCAAAAAAAGCTGGCCCGACCATGCTGCAGCGGCGTTCAAAAAAGAGTTTGCCAAACTCGAACGCATGAACCCGAATGCCGCTGAGTATTCGGTGCAGATGAATTACCTTGAACTTCTGCTCGATTTGCCGTGGAATGAATACACGGAAGACAAATTCGATCTGAATGAAGCCGAGAAAATTCTGCACCGCGATCATTACGGCCTCGAGAAAGTAAAAGAACGTATTCTCGAACACCTCGCCGTAATCAAGCTGCGCGGCAATATGAAAGCGCCCATCATTTGCCTCTACGGCCCTCCCGGTGTGGGCAAAACATCGCTCGGCAAATCCATTGCCGAATCGCTGGGGCGTAAATATGTGCGCATGTCGCTGGGCGGTTTGAAAGACGAATCGGAAATACGCGGTCACCGCAAAACATACATCGGTGCCATGCCCGGACGGATTCTGCAAAACCTTAAAAAGTCGGGCAGTTCCAATCCGGTGTTTGTGCTCGATGAGCTGGACAAAGTGGGCAACGACTGGCACGGCGATCCTTCGTCGGCCTTGCTTGAGGTACTTGATCCGGAGCAGAACCATGCGTTTTACGACAATTTCGTGGAGCTGGATTATGATTTGTCGAATGTGATGTTTATCGCCACGGCCAACTCGCTGAGCACCATTCAGCCTGCTCTGCGCGACCGGTTGGAAATAATTGAAGTATCGGGCTACACCACCGAGGAGAAGCTCGAAATTGCCCGCCGCCACCTGGTGCCCAAGCAGCTCGGCGAGCATGGGGTGAAAGAAAAGCAGTTGCAGCTGAGTCCGGCGGTGATTGAAGCCATTATTGAAAACTACACGCGCGAGTCGGGTGTGCGCGGTTTGGAAAAGCAAATTGCCCGCGTGGTGCGTTATGCGGCCAAGAATATTGCCATGGAGCGTAAATACAGCACCAAGCCTACGGTTGATGATCTTACCAAAATCCTCGGCCCGGCGCATGTAAAAGACCGCTATCAGGGCAACGATGCCGCCGGTGTGGTTACGGGCCTTGCCTGGACATCGGTTGGCGGCGATATTCTGTTCATCGAAACCAGCCTGAGCCGCGGCAAAGGTGGCAAACTCACGCTCACCGGCAACCTGGGCGATGTAATGAAAGAATCGGCCGTTATCGCACTCGAATACCTGCGCGCCCACGCCACCGACTTCGGCATCAATCCCGATTATTTCGACAACTGGAACGTACACATTCACGTACCCGAAGGCGCCACGCCCAAAGACGGTCCTTCGGCCGGTATCGCCATACTCACCGCGCTGGCCTCTGCCTTCACGCAACGCAAAGTGAAAAAGAGCCTCGCCATGACCGGCGAAATCACGCTCCGCGGCCGTGTACTTGCCGTTGGCGGCATCCGCGAAAAAATCCTCGCTGCCAAGCGCGCCGGTATCAAAGACATTATTCTTTGCAAAGAGAACAGGAAAGATGTGGACGAAATTCCGGCGCAGTACCTCAAAGGGTTGCATTTTCACTACGTGGAGCAAATGAGTGAAGTACTTGCGTTTTCGCTGCTGAAGGAGAAGGTTAAAAAGCCGCTTGATTTAAGCGTGGCAGCTTCGAACGGGGTAAAGGGGGGCGAGTAAGTTTTTGTTGAGAAGCAATTTATTGATATTCCCCCTCAGGTCATTGGTTGATTTGGGGGGGATTATTTTTAGATTATTATTATGGATTTTGTATAGTAATATTGGAAATATATAACGGATGCGCACTATGCGTATTTTGTGTGTGGAGTAATGTATTATGCTGATTTATTGGTGATTATTGTAGTGTGGGTAGTAAGGGGGATTTGGGGGGAGTTGCGTATATTTGGGAGTTAGCGGTCATTGTAAACGACACGACATTGAAAATAGTAACTTGGAATTGTAATGGAGCATTTAGGAAAAAGTTCGACAGTATTTCGGGCTTTAACGCTGACATTTACATCATCCAAGAATGTGAAAACCCTGTCGAATCAGGACACAAAGACTACATTAAATGGGCTGACAATTACCTGTGGACTGGCGACACTAAAAACAAAGGACTCGGCATTTTCGCAAGACCTGACTTGAAACTCGAAAAATTAAACTGGACAAACAATTTCAAAAATCATACTGTAAAACATTTTCTGCCTTGTAAAATAAATAATGACTTTGACCTTCTTGCTGTTTGGACACACAGAAACAATTCGCCAAATTTTGGTTACATCGGACAACTTTGGAAATATATACAAGTCAACAAAGACAAATTAAATGGGACATTAATAGTGGGAGATTTTAACAGCAACACAATTTGGGACGAATGGGATAGATGGTGGAATCATTCAGACGTTGTAAATGAATTAAAGGAGCTTGACATTGAAAGTATTTACCACAAGCTGACTGGAGAATAACAAGGTAAAGAATCCAAACCGACTTTGTATTTTCAACGCAATCTATCAAGACCTTACCACATTGACTATATTTTTGGTGCTAAAAAATTTGCAGAGAGAACAAAAGCATTTGAAGTTGGACATGCGGACAAGTGGTTGCAACTTAGCGACCACATGCCCATCTTCTGTGAAATTGAAATGACTAAAAAATAAACAACGACCCGCTAACACGGGTTTTGCGTTAGTGGGCGGACAGTGCGAATAGAAACATTTGAGCAATTAATAAACGTTGGTGCTGGCAGACAGTTTACGGTTTCAAAAGCCCACCAACGCCAAGCCCGAAACCGTTATAGCCAATAGTAGGGCGACAGTTACAATGAAAAAAAACTCTTAAAAATTACTACCCTTGAAACGGTAACCATATAAAAAACGAAACCCACTAGTTTGAATTGCTTCAGGGACTAATGGGAATAAGTTGACACAAATATAAAGCAAAATTTTGAAAATGCAAACAAAATCAAGCAAATAATGAAATATAGCGACTTTGCCAACGTAATGACCAACGCCCGAATGAACCGCTATCTATTAGCATGTGGTGGCAATACTCGCAAGGCAATGACACTTTTATAGAAAGAATTTGCAACTCACACAAGAGCTATTTACGGTTATCAGTTGTTTTGAAGTAGCATTAAGAAATGCCATAGATGAGACCATTACCCCTTCTTTAGGTAACGACTGGTTGAGAAATGCAGCTTCTGTAGGTGGAGCATTTGATACTCCAAGGTGCCGCTTAACAAGAGATAACATTAATGATGCGATAAATAAATTACATACCTATAGTCATTTTAAGTTGGTAGCAGAACTTGGATTTGGATTTTGGCGTTTTATGTTTGCCCAACATCAGTTTAATGCCACAGGACGAATATTGTTGCGAGTATTTCCGTCAAAACCAACATCAACACCTGCCATACAATACAACAACACTTATATATTTAACCAGTTGGCTCAACTAAATGGTATTAGAAACAGAATGGCACACCACGAACCTATCTGCTTTTTACCAGGAAATTCTATAAAAGACACTACATACGCAAGACAACACTATAATTTAATCTTACAACTTTTTCAGTGGATGCAAATTGATGAAGCGGCATTACTTTATGGTTTAGACCATATAAATACCGTTTGCAACGAAATCGACAATTTATAGCTCAAAATAAATGAACAAATACTCAAAGAAAGAAACCACTGGCAAGCACACGGGATTTGCGTCAGGCGGGGTGACGAGCAAACTTGGAGCTTTGTGCTTCTATTCAAATTCAGTGCAGGTTGATAGTTTTGTGCTCCAAAATCCACCACTGCGCCAAGCGCCAAACCGTTACCAACAAGCACAAAAAAAGCCGGAGCAAAACACTCCGGCTTCATTATACATCTATCATTCACCTCACACCACCATCAGCATAGGCCGGCCGAAGAGTTCGGCGTAGCGTTCGCGGGTTTTGTTGATGCCGGCGTGGGCGGGTTTTTGCAGTTCCTGATCGCGCAGGCCAACCACGGGAAAATCGGGCGGAAGGTGGCCGAACATGGCCATGCAATCGTTGCGGTAGTTCATGGGTTCCGACTGGTGGTATTGCCACATGGTGTACATGTCGGGTGTGGGATATACACCGGGGCCGTAGCGGAGGTAGAGTTGCAGAAAGCGTTTGTATTCCACTTCCGCGTCGTCGCACTTTTCGGCCGACCAGTTTTCACCTTCTTCGGAGGAGCAGAGTTTGCATTTAATGCTTTCAAGATCAACCGAAGCGATGCGTGGATCTATGCCGCACACGTCGATGAGCCATTCAATGCGATCTTTCGAAATCGTTTTTTGCGCCCGCAACGAATGCTGGGAGTTGCTGTACACGCGTTTAAATGCAGAACTCATAAGTAGGGGATTTCTTTACAGTGTAGGGTATTCCGCAAAGATAATGGTGTAATGAAGAAATCCCGCCAGTGGTTTTGGCGCAGCATGATCCTTTTTCAGGACAATTACCGGGGTGGGTCTTTTCAATTACTTTCATTATGCAGAGGTGGTTATTTTTACGATATTATAAAGACTTTGTTACGATTGCAAGTATTTTTTATAACAATTTCTTTAAATTGGTGTTTCAACACCTTATAAATGAGGTTGTCTGATTAACAAATATCCACTGGCAAACCCGTAGAATCAAGGGCTTTTTTACCTGAATTACATGAATAAACGCCGGGGGAAGGCGCTTATTTTGTCGGAAAAAAAATGCAGGTAGTTACATTAATTCTATTTACATGCGACTGTCCATGTAATTCTGAAGCAGAATTACGGCGCTTACCTCGTCGATCAGTGCCTTGTTTTGCCGGTCTTTGCGGCCCAGGCCGGAGTCGATAAGGCTTTGGAAGGCCATTTTGGAGGTAAATCGTTCGTCGATGCGCTGCACGGGAATAAGGGGGAATTGTTTGCGCAGGTGTTTTACGAAGGCTTCCACATGCTGTGTGGCATCGGTAGGCTGGCCGTTGAGGCGTTTGGGTTCGCCCACCACAAAGGTTTCTACGGTTTCGCGGTTGAGGTAACCGGCCAGCCAGGCCAGTATGTCTTTGCTGTGCACGGTGGTAAGGCCGGTGGCAATGAGTTGCATGGGATCGCTTACGGCAATGCCGCAGCGTTTGGTTCCATAATCAATTGCCAGCAAACGAGCCATGCGGCAAAGATAAGCTGCTGCGGCGGTGGAAAAAATTAATAGTAAAAACCAGTGTTAATTATGGCAGGGCGGCTCAGGCATACTACCTTCGCAGCCTAGCTTACACAAACCATGCAACAGTTTATCGAAGAAATCTGGGAAAACCGCAGCCTGCTGGCCAATGCCGATGCCCAATCCGTAATTCACGATGTGGTAGAATCGCTCGACAAGGGCCTGCTGCGCGTGGCAGAGCCGCTGAGCGATGGCAGCTGGCGCGTGAATGACTGGGTGAAGAAAGCAGTAATTATGTATTTCCCCATCCGGCAAATGGAAACGATGGAAGCCGGTCCGCTTGAATTTTACGATAAAATGCCGCTCAAACGTAATTACAAGGAACTTGGCGTGCGTGTGGTGCCTCACGCGGTGGCCCGTCACGGCGCGTTTCTGGCCAAAGGTGTAATACTCATGCCCAGCTACGTAAACATTGGGGCGTATGTGGACAGCGGCACCATGGTGGATACCTGGGCTACTGTAGGCTCGTGTGCACAAATCGGCAAAAACGTACACCTGAGCGGCGGCGTGGGCATTGGCGGTGTGCTGGAACCCGTGCAGGCGGCGCCGGTGATTATTGAAGACGGTGCTTTTGTGGGTTCGCGCTGCATTGTGGTGGAAGGTGTGCGTGTGGGCCGCGAAGCGGTGCTGGGCGCCAACGTGGTGCTTACGGCTTCTACCAAAATTATCGACGTAACCGGCAGCACGCCGGTAGAGCATAAAGGCTTTGTGCCCGAGCGTTCGGTGGTTATTCCTGGCAGCTACACCAAAGCATTTCCCGCCGGCGACTATCAGGTGCCCTGCGCGCTCATTATCGGTCAGCGCAAGGCCAGCACGGATCTTAAAACCTCGCTCAACGATGCCCTGCGCGATTTCAGCGTAGCGGTGTAAATTAACTTCCGGCACCGTGAGCTCCGCAGCCCTGCAACGCATACTCATTATCCAAACCGCCTTTACCGGCGATGTGGTGCTGGCTACGCCTGTGGCCGAAAAGCTGCACCGGCATTATCCCGGTGCTGAAATTGATATGCTGGTGCGAAAAGGAAATGAAGGCTTGCTGGCCGGGCATCCGTTTCTGCATCAGGTGCTGGTGTGGAACAAAAAAGAAGGCAAGCTGCGCAACCTCTGGAAAATGCTCCGGCAAATCCGTAAGCGCAGATACGATGTAGTGGTTAACCTTCACCGCTTTGCCTCGTCGGGCATTCTGGTCGGTTTTTCGGGCGCAGGGCAGCGCATTGGTTTTGATAAAAATCCGCTGAGCTGGCGCTACACCCGCGCCTTGCCGCACGAAATAGGCACCGGCCGCCACGAAATACGCCGCAACCTCGATCTCATTGTACACCTTACCGATGATGAGCCGCAGGCACCGAGGCTTTATCCCACCGCGGCCGACGAAAAAGCGGTTTCGTTTCACAAGCAGGCCGGGCCGTATATCTGCATCGCGCCGGCATCGGTGTGGTTTACCAAGCAGTGGCCGGCCTCGCAGTGGCTCAAACTCATTGCGCTGGTGCCTGCACAATACCGTATTTACCTGCTCGGCGCACCCGGCGATAATGAGCTTTGTGAGAAAATCCGACGCGATTCGGGCCGTGCGCAGGTAATGAACATGGCGGGGCAACTCAGCTTTTTGCAGTCGGTATCCATGATCCGCGATGCGGCCATGAACTATGTAAACGACTCTGCCCCGCTGCATTTTGCCTCGGCAGCTGATGCTAAAGTAACTGCCGTGTTTTGCTCCACCGTGCCTGCGTTTGGCTTTGGCCCGGTATCGCCGCAGTCGCGCGTGGTGGAAGTGGCCGAAAAGTTAAACTGCCGCCCCTGCGGACTGCACGGCCACGCTTCCTGTCCCGAGGCACATTTTAATTGTGCACTGAAAATTGACCCGGCAGTGGTGCTGGGCGAGTTACAGTAAAAAATCAGGATTACACCCAGCCCGCCAGCTTTTCATACACTTCTTTCACCGGCAACCCCATCACATTAAAATACGAGCCGTCAATACGCTCCATGCCGATGTAGCCGATCCACTCCTGTGCGCCGTAAGCACCGGCTTTGTCGTAGGGCTGGTACTTATCTACATAGTATTCAATTTCCTCTTCTTTCAGCACCCTGAACCATACGTCGGTGCGGGCTACAAGGTATTCTTCACGCACAGATGAGCGTATGCACACGCCGGTATATACTTCGTGGCGGCTGCCTGAGAGTTCGCGAAGCATGAGCAGGGCTTCGTGGCGGCTTTCGGGTTTGTTGAGCACGTGGCCGTTTATCCACACCACTGTATCGGCTGTAATTACTAACGTATCGGGCGCGAGATCGCCTTCAAAGGCATCGGCTTTTTTGCGGCAGAGGTAGAGCGGAATTTCACCGGCCTGCAGGTGAGCGGGGAAACTTTCGTCCACCTCTTTTGTAATGAGTTCGAACGGTATGCCCAGTTCGCGGAGCAGTTGCTGGCGGCGCGGCGATTTTGACGCTAAAATGAAGCGGAAACGGCTCAGTCGTTCGGGATGCATCAGGCTGTAAGAACTGTTTTTGTAATTTCCTTAATTCCGTAGGCGTAAATAAACAGGTAGGAAATACCACCAATCATCACCAGTTTGATGAGCAGGCTGATGCGGCGCCAGTGACGCTTACCTGCTGCTTTCAGCGTGAGCCACACAATAGCCGCCAGCGGCATCTGCACCAGCAGGAGCAAATAACCAAATGACAACCAGTCGGCACTTTGCGCCATGCTGAACTGAATAAAGCCGAGCATGAGCATCACTGAAAATGCGGTAGCGGCCATAATCCATTTGGTGGGTGCAATGCCCAGTACAATAGGCACGGTGCGGCAGCCATAGGCAAGATCGCCCTCGTAGTCTTCGGTGTCTTTAATCATTTCGCGCAGCAGCGAAATGAGAAACGCAAACAGTGCATAAGCCAGACCGATATTCAGAATCGGTTCGAGGCTGTACAGTTTTTTTTCGATGAGAATGGGATACGTTTCCGCTACTGTGCGGTGTACACCGGGTAGTTCAAACAACAGTACCAGTAAGGTAACCAGTGCCGATAACAGCGCAATAACCAGATTGCCGATAAGGAACTGGCGTTTGAGGCTTGTGGAATAGAACCAAAGCAGGGCAGGAGCGGTAACAAATAAAAACGAACCAACTCTGAACTGGTCGTATTTCCACGAAAGCCAGATGCCGATTCCTGCACCAAGTATATTAATAACCATGTGCGCGCCCATAGCTACACGGCGTTTTATGGTTTTTCCCACCACATTTTCGTCGGGGCGGTTTACCTCATCAATCCGCACATCAAAGTAATCGTTAATAATATAACCGGCTGCAGCAATCATAACCGTGGCCAGCACAAGCAGGAAGAAATCAAGCTCGTTCATGTGACTGGCCGGGAGCAGATCAAGATCTGTATCTACGCGGTGTAAATTGAGTGTGGGGAGAATAAGGCACCACCGCAGCATATATTGCGTAAAGGCAATAATGAGCAAATTGGGCAAACGGATAAGGGTAAGAAAGTGGCGCATCAGGCGCAAAAATAAGGTAAATTGTGTTTTATCCGCCTGCACCGCATCCGGGCATTGTTCAGGGGGTAATATAGAATGATTTGCTGTTTGCAGAAAGCGGGTCGTCCTGTTCGTAGCTGCTGATTAATTTTTCATACTTATTCACCAATAAGTCATTGTAAGGATCGTTCCACATCATGTTACGGATATTGGCCACTTCGGAATTGTTTCTGTAGTAATGATTAATAAGTGTTTGTCCCGAAACCACATGCAGCATAAGGCCGATAGCGCCGTAAAAGCCTATGCGCAGCAGCACTTTGGTAAGCAGTGCACGGGTCAGCAGCTTATAAAGTGCCAGCGTAATGAAGAATAATACACTTGCCACAATAAGGCATAGCGGCAAAAACGAACTGGAAAAACTCCAAAGCATAAGTTTGCTCTGAATGCCAATAAGCAGCAAGGCAACCACCACACCGCCCGCTGCCGCAACTAATAAATCATGCGCCGAATGCCTGGTGTAAGAAAAATTTCGAAACACAGCCGAAAACGAAAGTCCGCAGAAAAGGAAAAATCCGCTCATAAAATAAAACACCGCCAGCAGCGTAATTCCTACAGGGGCAACAACTATTCCGGTCCAGTGGTCGCTGAGAAGTATGCATACGCAAATCAAGGCCACAGTAATAAGGATAAATTCAGTTTTTTTCATAACAAATTGTTTTAATATTTACGCTGCATTACAAATATGCACTATAAATAAGGGGTATTAGTGTTAAAATATACTATTTAGTACTTCTTATTGTTTTGCTATTAATATGCGGTAATAATGGAAGACAAACGGCAAATATTACCTTTGTGGTATGAAATTCAGAAAGGGCGACCGGGTTCGTTTTCTTAACGAAAAAGGCGAGGGAATAATAAGCCGTTTGCTTGGCGAGGGCATGGCTATGGTTGAAATTGAAGACGGATTTGAGTATCCTTACCCCGTGGCGCAGCTTGTGCCTGTAAATCCCATTACAGCGCCCGAGCCTGCTGCCGTGCAGGCTTCGGCTCCTGCGCAAAGCCGTCCGGCTGTGCCCACTGCGCCGGCTGTGATTAACACACGTTACCCCGACGGAATTTATCTCGCGTTTGTGCCGCAGCATCAGGCTTTTCCCTCGGCCGGTAAAATAGATCTCATTCTGTTCAACCACAGCACTTACGATATTTACTATACGCTTTCGCTCAAAGACGGAAGCCTGTGGACCTGCATTCAGGCCGGTATGCTGGGGCCGGGGCGGCAGATTGAGGTGGAAACGCTTACCCCGCAAGACATCGACAACTGGGGCAATATAAAAACCGATGTGCTTTTTTACAGCGACGATGCCTACGAACACCGAGCACCTGTGTCCAATCTGCTGCGGCTCAAAGGAACCAAGTTCTTTAAAGACAGTACTTACGGCGAGCACCTGCTCACCGGCAAAAAATCATACGTAGCCGAGCTGGTGCCGCTTTACGAAAAAGCAGCCCCGGCCGAAGAATCAAAACCCTTCCTCACGCAAGCCGCCCTGCGCGATATGCTCGCCACACAGGAACAGCAGCCCCAGCGCGGCCATGCATCAAAGCCCGCACTCAAAAATCAGCAGCTGGAAAAAGAAGTTGACCTGCACATCGAAGAGCTGCTCGACAACTGGAACGGCATGAGCAACGGACAGCTGCTCGATTTACAACTTCGCCGCATGCAGCAGGAACTCGACCAGGCCATGGCCGACCATCTGCAACGCATCGTGTTTATCCATGGCGTAGGCAACGGCCGCCTCAAAAGCGAAATACGCCGCGTGCTGGGCACCTACAAAGGCATACGCTTTCACGATGCATCCTACCAGCGCTATGGTTTCGGCGCCACCGAAGTAGTTATTTACGGCTGATTGCCGTTTTTTGTCCGGTTGCCAAATCTGCAGGCCGTTTTTCTACGTAGTTAATCACCTACATAAAACGGCAATGATGAAAAAAACAGCTCAGCTTGCAGCCGGTTTGGCGTTTGCACTTTCGCTATCGGCTCAGGTTCCAAAAAAAGTAGTAGTCGAGCATTTTACCAATACGCTGTGCAGCGTGTGTGCGTCGCGCAATCCCGGTTTTAATACCAACCTCAACAACCAGAGCGGTGTAATACGCCTCTCCGTGCATCCAAGTTCGCCCTACAGTGCCTGCGTGCTCAATCAGCACAACGTGGCCGACAACGACGGACGCACCAACTACTACAGCATTTACGGCTCCACGCCGCGCCTTGTTATTCAGGGCACAAACATTGCCACTTCGGCCAATTACAGTGCTTCGTCATTGTTTACGCCCTACATCGGACAAACCTCGCCCGCATCCATCCGCATTGTGCAAACACGTTTTGGCAATGATTCCATCCGCGCAGAAATTATCGTAAAAACCGAAGCCGCACACACACTCGGCAATCTGCAGCTTTTTGTGGCACTGGCCGAAGACACCGTTTTTTACAACGCACCCAACGGCGAAATACGTCATTACAATGTATTGCGCAAAGCCCTGAGCGGTACTTCCGGCGTTTCACTTAATTTACCCGCAAACATCGGCGATTCGGTGGTGTTTACATTTTCATCGGCCAATAATCCGGCCTGGAATTTCATGCGCATCAATACCTTTGCAATACTGCAACAGTCGGCCAGCAAAGCCGTGGTGCAGGCCGAATATTATCCTGCGCAGAATACCTCGCCCAATTCGGTTGCCGAAACACAAGCTCAGAATTTTTCAGTATTCAGCACCGGATTATCACTTGTTGTGCGCGATGAGCAGTTTACCACACCACTCACCTTAACACTTTACGACGTATCCGGCAGAATCGTATTGCAGCAAACGCTTCAGCAAGCATACAGCGAAACAGACTTGTCGGCACTCACCGAAGGAATTTATCTCTACCTGATTACAGAAGACAATAAATTCATTCAGTCAGGTAAAGCAGTCCGCTAAAGAAACCCGTGCTTCGCTCCGCACAAGGCGCTTCAGTCTGGAAACAGCGGAGCGCTTTTTTATTTTGTAAAATAAATTACAGATGATGAAGAGCTCGTTTACTACCTTTGCCGCAGGCAGACTGCTCCGTCGCTGTTTTTTTGCGGCTTGCTGCAAAAAAAGGGAGGAAAGTCCGGGCAACACAGGGCAACCCGCTTCCTAACGGGAAGGGATTCAAACCGTAAAGGTTTGGGTAACGGAAAGTGCCGCAGAAAACTATACCGCCCGCATACGTGTATGCAGGTAAGGGTGAAAACGTGCGGTAAGAGCGCACGCCGCAACTGGCGACAGTTGTGTGGGGTAAACCCCGGGTGTTGAAAAACCAAATAAGCACCGGTCTGCAAATTGCAGCAGATGAAGCTGCCCGTTTCAGTTTCCGGCTTCGGAAACACGGTGTGGGTAGGTTGCTTGAGCCGTTTGGCAACAAACGGCCCAGAGAAATGACGGAAACGCAGGGTCACTTGCTGACCATGTAAAACAGAACCCGGCTTACGGGTCTGCCTTTTTTCTGAAATGTAAAAACGAGGCTTTCCGGGGCCTCGTTTTTTGTGTGCAGTGAAACTCATTTTTTCTTCCGAACAGAATAGTTCACCGTATCATCAAGCAGTATGGCTTCCTGAATAACTTCATGCAACACATTCAGGTTAATATCACGTAATTCCCTGAAAATTATTCCGGCCACCTGTTTCCTGTTTCTGAAATCAAGTAATCCTTGTTCGTTTGAAAGTTCATTGGCACGAGTAAATGCAAGTTCAACACCTCCGTTTTTTAGCAGTGCGAGGTAACAAATCCATGAATTCCGATAGTAAAACGGCAAACCATAGTTCATTTTCACAAACACACCGGGCAGTCCTGAGAGGCAGGTGTTAAGCGCATTAAGCACTGCGCGTTCCGGCTCCGGAGCATTGGCTATATAGCTTGAAACATCCTGCATAGCTGATAAAGTTAAGAAAATGCATCCATCTTTTGGAAATGAAACATCTGTAGTGTATTCATATCAATAACCTGAAATGCGTCTGCAGCACCGGGCATTCCTAAAATCGTATCAGAGGCTTTTCGGGCCTGTTCCATGGTTTCCCATTCAAGGAAATCAAGCCATAAGCCATCGCTGTTTCTTGAAATACGCCGGCTTACAAAGCCGGGGAATTCGGATACAATGGGTGTAAGTGAATGTAAGCGTTTCAACGCTTCGGTTTCAGAAATACCGGCTGAGGTTTGAAACAGGGCTACTTCGTAGATCATTTTTTTTCTGCAAAAATGAATGTGTTTGGTGACAGAAGTATGTCAGCAGAAAAATGAAAAGTGTACATATCAAAATACTTTCTACATTTGCAGCGGTTTCGGTTTTCATGCTCCGGGCAGGAGCGATGAAATGAAAAGGGAATCAGGTGTAAATCCTGAACAGTACCCGCTGCTGTAAGTTCCATTACCGATTCCGGGCCTCCACATGCCACTGGTTTTAAGCAACCGGGAAGGCGCCCGGAATGGAACAAGTCAGAAGACCTGCCGCAACCACAAAACCACAGGCGCTCCGGGAAAAGAGTGACACAGGTTGAACGGATTGCATTTTCTTTTTTTCGTTTTCCTGTACACTATTCTTTCGTTGCGGCTGCATACTGATCCGGGAACAGATCATTTGGCTGCTATGATGAAACCATTGCGTACATACCTCACGGGGCTGTTGTTTGTGTGCGGCTGTTTACCGGCTTTGCATGCGCAGGACAGTTTGCGCCCGGCACTGAAAAAGCCGGTGGTGATTGAAGCGCCGCGCGGTGGTTTGGGCAGTGCAGCTGTGAGCAGTTTGCCAATCGACTCGGCGCTTACGTCGCAGTATGCGCAGCAAACGATGTCGGACCTGCTTCTGCGGCACGGTGTTTTTGTAAAGACCTATGGCAGCGGATCGCTTGCCAGCATTGGTGTGCGTGGCAGCAGTGCTTCGCATACGCCGGTGGTGTGGAATGGCATCAACCTGCAAAGCAGTGCAAACGGCCAGGTTGATTTTGCTTTGCTGCCGGTGTTTCTTTTTCAGTCGGTGCAGCTCAATCCCGGCAGCACTTCGGCAGCGTGGGGCAGTGGTGCCATTGGCGGTGCGGTTATGCTGGGCAGTTCGGTGCAGCCGGGCGATTCGGTAGTTGCCGCGCGGGCGTCCTCGCAGTTTGGCAGCTTCGGCGAAAATGGTCAGGCGTTGCAGTTTTTGCTGAGCCGAAGCCGTATGGCTGTATCGGTACGCGGAGTAAGGCAGCTGGCCATCAACAATTTTCCGTTTCGCAATACTACGCTGGCCGGGTCGCCGGAGCAGGAGCAAACCAATGCATCAGTTTTCATGCAGGCTGCTACGGCTGATTTTGGCTGGATGCCCGGCCGCAAAGGCAATCACCGCATCGGCGCGCACATCTGGCTGCAGGAAAACAACCGGCATATTGCGCCTTCCATGCTGCAGCTGCAAAGCAACGCCACGCAATACGACCGAAGCGCGCGCTTCCTGCTCACGCATGCCGCCGCGCTCAACGATAACCGCACTTACATACGCACCCGCGCCGCATTGCTGCTCGACGAACTCCGCTACACCAGCGGCTATACCGGCGATTCATCGTCAATCACCACCGGCCTTACGCAAATTACCGAAACCGAAATCAACCGCATCCTGCACCCGCGTGCAGAAGTAAACCTCGGCATCAACAACACGTTTTCGCAGGTAGAGGTTACACGCTTCCTCAGCCAACGCAGCATGAACCGCACCGCACTTTTTGCTATTGCTGCTTTTACACTTCGCCCCCATACAAAAATTATCCTCCAGTTCAGAGGCGAACAGGTAAACGGCCGCCTGCTTCAGCCCGTGGGCAGTGCGGGCTTCACAACCCTTTTTGCCCGTATCATAACATTTAACGCCAATTTATCACGCAATTACCGTCTGCCCACCTTCAATGATTTATACTGGCAGCCCGGCGGTAATCCGCAACTCAAACCGGAAAAAAGCTGGAACGCCGAAACTTCGGTCAATACCATGCTGCACCACGGAAACTGGTTCACAGCGTTACAGTTTACAGGCTTTGTGCGCGAAGTATATGACTGGATACAATGGATTCCGAACGGTGCATACTGGTCGCCGCGCAATGTGTGGCAGGTATGGGCCCGCGGAGCTGAAACACGTATTGATATCGGCTACAGGCGCAGGAAATGGAAAATCAGCAGCAGCTTTGGGTATGATTATGTACGAAGCATTAACAAACGCAGCATTTCACCAAACGATCAGTCGGTAAACAAACAACTTATTTATGTCCCTGCACACCGGGCATTTGGCATTCTTACCGTGCAGTATCATGATATTTATTTCACTTATACCCATCAATACACTTCTCACTTTTTCACCTCAACCGATCACAGTACCTATTTACCTGCATTTACACAGGCACAGGTTACGGCCGGCACTACACTGCAACTAAAGCAATTCAAGGCCGAATGCTTTGTGCGTGTAAATAATCTCTACAACACCGCCTATCAGGCCATGCCGCTGCGTCCCATGCCGCCGCGCAGTTTTCAGCTAGGCATGCGTATCGATTTTCAATCACGTACATCATCAATCAATACAAAATAACAATACAACGTATGAAACAAATTATTACGCTCATTGCTTTGTCCTTCACCACGGCACTCGCCGCACAAACCATTTCCACAGCCGAAAATGTAGTACTTGCCTCAGAATCGTATTGGAATGGCAGCGACCAGAGCGGCGGGGTCGCTTCGGGCAATGCTTTTTTTCCAAACGCCTATGACACCTCATTTGGCGGATACTGGGCCAGCGGCTGGGCCGTATCAAACCGTACCGACAGCGCAGTGGTGGCCAGCAGCGTTGCTCAGCTTTACACCGCATCGGCCGGTAGCGGTTACCAGTCGGCAAACTACTTTGTGGGTACAAACTACAGCATCATCCGCCTCACAGGCAATGCGGCAGGTGGGATAGTAAACGGTATGTATGTGAATACTTCGGCCTATGCTTACAACAGCATGACCTTTGGCGATTTCTTCGGCAAGCAGTTCGGTGGTGCATCAGGCAACGATCCCGACTGGTTTAAAATGGTGGTACGCAAATACCTCAACGGGCAGTTATCAATTAACGACAGCGTGGAGTTTTACTTTGCCGATTTCCGTTTTGCCAACAACGCACAGGACTATATTGTGCGCAACTGGACCTGGCTCGACCTTACCACACTTGGCAATTGCGACAGTCTGGAAATCACGCTCAACTCGAGCGACGTAGGTTCGGCCGGAATGAATACGCCTGCTTACTACTGCATCGACAATTTCACCACAGCCGATTCGCCGCTGGGCATTACACAAACCGAAGCATCGCCTGTGCATACGTGGCCTAATCCGTTTACGTCCTCGCTCGTAATTTCGCGCACTCAAACTATTCCCGCCCAGCTTGAAATTACGGATGCTTCGGGCCGTGTGGTATTTACCGAAACGCTTGCAGCTGCTCAGGAGCAGGTTGATCTTTCGTTCCTCGCGCCGGGTATGTATGTGCTCAGCATCCGCGAAGGCAGCACAAGCACGGTGAAGCAACTCATCAAAAACTAGTTTTCTCTTGCAGGGGAAAACAGGAGCAAAAAAGCCGGAGTGTCGTTATAGATACTCCGGCCCTTGCTCCCGAATACGTAACTTTATCCGATGAATAAACTACTGCTTTTGTTTGGTGCATTGCTGCTGCTGTTTACGGCCTGTAAACAGGATCCGCTTCCCGAACCGCAACCGGTGCCCGTTTCGGGAATACAGCCGGGGCAGGGTGTGTTTATTACCTGCGAAGGAAATTTTATGTTCGGAAATTCGTCGGTGCATTACTGGAAAACCGGCGACACCACCTGCAGCGGCGATCTTTTTCAGGCCGCAAACAATCGTCTGCTCGGCGATGTGTGCCAGAGTATTACCGTAATTGGTAATCGCGGTTATGTAGTGGTGAATAATTCGGGAAAGGTGGAAGTGGTGGAGATGGATGATTTTAAAAGTATAGCCACCATAAACGGATTTACTTCACCGCGTTATCTGCTTCCGGTCAGCACAACAAAAGCGTATGTGAGCGATTTATATGCCAACCAAATTGCAGTGGTTGATCTGGCGGGGAATCAGCTTTCGGGTTCAATTCCGCTTCCGGGTAAAACCGGTAAAATGCTTTTGCACAACGGTGAAGTATTTGTAACCAATTCGGCAAACAACAAGCTCTATGTAATTAATGCACAAACCGATGTGGTTACCGACAGTATTTTGCTGGCCGATGGCGCCGGAAGTATTGTGCAGGATGCTGCCGGAAAACTCTGGGTGCTTTGCAGCGGAAACTGGCAGGGTACTTCGTCAGGCATGCTGGCACGCATTAATCCGGCTACACATCAGGTTGAACAAAGCTGGAGTTTGCCACCTTCGTCGGGTGCAAAGGAGTTGTGTGTGAATGCGCAGGGCACAACGCTTTACTTTTTGCAAAACGGCGTAAGAGCCATGCTCATCACCGATCAGCAATTGCCTGCACAGGCATTTATTGCGCAGGGACAGCGCAACTATTACGCGCTGGCCAGCCTGCCCAACGGCGAGCTCATGGTAAGCGATGCGGTTGATTTTGTGCAGCGAAGCTATATTTACCGCTACTCGGCTTCCGGCGCCGAATTGCAGCATGTGCGGGCAGGCATTAATGCCGGAACAATACACTACTATTAATGAAAAGCATGCTCCGTCTGTTTCTTGTTCCGGCCCTGCTTTGTACCATGCAGCTGTACGCGCAGTTTGCCCCGCCCGCCGGCGTGCCCGGAACCACAGCCATGTACAAAGACAGCAGCGCCTTTGTGGCATGGGCTACAGGCTGCACCGTGCAGCGCGGGCCAATGGATATTTCAAACACGGCACTCGGTACCGCCAGTGCAGGCGACAGCAGCATGGCGCTCGGCCTGTCGGGCAGCAATGCCTTTGTAAGCCTTGGCGACGGCGGCTCGGCCACACTTACATTTGATAACCCTGTTTACAATGGCCCCGGCTGGGATTTTGCCGTGTTCGAAAATTCGTTCGACGGACAGTTTCTCGAACTGGCGTTTGTGGAAGTAAGCTCCGACGGTGTAAACTTTGTGCGTTTTCCCGCCACCTCCAACACGCAGGACACCGTTCAAAAAGGCCCGTTTGATTTGCTCGATGCCACAAAGCTCAACAACCTTGCCGGCAAGTATATTGCCTTTTACGGCACACCGTTCGATCTTTCCGAACTTACCGGCAGCCCGGGCATTGATCTCAACGCAATACGCTATGTGCGTGTGGTGGACGCAGTAGGCTCCGTTCTGCCGCAATATGCTTCCTACGACATAAACGGAAATGCGGTGAATGATCCGTGGGCCACACCGTTTGCCTCATGCGGGTTTGATCTTGAAGCGGTGGGCGTTATTCACCAGCTCACCGGCATCAGCAGTTTACAGGCAGTAGTATCTTCGATTACGATTTTTCCGCAGCCGGTCTCCGGCAGCGAGGTACAGCTCAGCTACACACTCACCGAAACCGCCAATGTAGCGGTGCAAATTATCGACGCTGCAGGCAAAATAGTTGCACAACATTCGCAGGGCGAACAACAGCCGGGCAATTATTTATTGCCATTGACTGTTGCAGACAGAAGCCGGGCTTTGTATTTTATCCGCCTGCAGGCCGGCAACAGTGTGCGCAGCGTACCGCTTGTGTTTTATACACATTAAACGTATTCAACTTAGCCGATCAGTATTTGATAAGCGGAATGGTTTGCCGGCCGGAGCTGCCTGTGCAGTGCAGCAGGTAATAGCCCGGAGGCAATGCGGTAATATCCAGTGTCACCCTGTTCATGCCGGCATTCAGGCTATTTTGCTGCGGGGCAAGCACCGGTTTTCCGGTCACATCGTAAACGGTAATCAGCACAGGTTCGTGTTCAGTAAGCGAAACATTCACCGCTATTTCGTCGGAAGCCGGGTTTGGGAAAACGCTTACCTGTAAAGACTGCAGAGGTGTTTCGGCTGTACCGGCCACTACGTTCATCAGGCGCATGTATTCGCCAATAGTTGGAATATCGGTGTAGCGGCCGTTTATCATCATTTGCTGCGTGTGGCGGCCGAGATAATCGCTCAGGCTGTCGGCAGTGGCATTGGTAAAAAATCCGGGCGGGAGATCATTGGCTGCAATCAGCCAGCGGAAGCCTGTGGCTGATTCGCAGGTGTGGCTGTAAATGTTCAGGTTTATTACTGCGCTTCTGATGAGTTGCGAAATGGTCTGGTATTTCGGATGATTTTGCGGCGTACTCTTCAGCAGGGGAATGGTGTTGTAAATCATCAGCGCATGATACACCGAGCGTGCGTTGTGGCCGTCTATCCAGCGGCCGTTGGGCAGCTGGCCGGGCTGCATGGCATATTCGAGATTTTTTATGGCGCGGTTGTGGTAGCTGGTATCGCCTGTGAGCTGCCAGGCACGGGTGAGGCCGAGTATGGAAAAACTGTTGTAGTTGAAGTTGGTGTTGAATGTGGTGCTGCGCAGGTATTGTGCAATTCGTATAACTACGGTAATGTATGATGTATCGCCGGTATGCTGATAGCCTTCGTAAAATGCGTTGGCAATCTGGCCGGCATCAAATTTAAATTCGCCGGTGCCGGAGTCGTCAATAATCCAGCCGTTTTGCAGCACGTTTACCGAGTCGCTGCCCAGTGCGTTGAGGTAGTTTTGAATGATGGGCGAAAAAACCGGATCGTTGTAAGGGCGCAAATCAGGAAAAGGAAATGCACCGCTGGGAAGCTGCATGGTTTTGAGGCTGTCGAGTGCGCGTTTGCCCCAGTTGAAATAGGCCGTGCTGCGCTGCTGATCGGCTTCGTGAAACGAAATTTTTAACAGCCCCGCAGCAATTTCCGCTCCCGCCCGCAGCGGCACCGAATGCGGCTGGTAGGCCGGGGGCAACATACCTTTACCTAATTTCCACAAATCTACATACGCCAGGCTGTCCTGCGCAATCAGATAACGCTCGGCCAGCAGTGCATCATTGTAGCTGGCCCACTGGGTATTTGCCGTGAGCTGAAAATAACTTTCCGCCGATTCAGGAATGCCTGCCTGATTGCCAAGCACGTTTAGAATTTGCGCACAACGCATCTGTATATCGGCAAGATCTTCGTGTTTCAGCGCCGTATCAAGCAGCACAGCAAACGAATCGAGCGTAAGTTGCTGCTGAGGGCTTAGCTGCTGCGAAGCGCCGCAGGGTTGCGCGCGAAGCAGTGTGCCGTAAAGCAGTATTGCAGCACAAAAAAGCAGGGTCAGGCTCTTTTTCATTGAATGAATTTAACAAAAAATCCTGACCCTGCTTTATCGTAATTTACTTTGGTTCCTGCTCGCTGCTTTTCTTGCGCTGCCCCGGCCTGAATACAATGCCCATTTGCAGGCGCGGCGAAGCCGCATTAAATCCAGCGCCATTGGCTGATGTACTAATTACATCATACTTTGCCTGCACGCCCCACGAATCATTCAGCCAGCCAATCATACCAATACCCGCTGCGCCGCCATGTGTATTTTGTGTATAGCCTGATCCGTATATTTCCCTCCCGCCACTCATAAATCCATAATTGGCATAAATAAACGGCTGCAGGCGTGTTGATTTTACCGGCAGCCAGTAACGCACCTCCGGCGATATTTTATAGGTCCACTGCCTGTCGTATAGTCCGAATTTGCCCATCCCCGCCATACCAATCAGTCCCACCGAAAACCGTTCCGAAAACCGCCATTGATACTCGGTCTGAACAGCCACATACAGCAGCCGCGACGGGGCATCAAACGCATTGCGGATGCTGCCCGCAGCACTTCCGGTAATGATATGATCGGTTGTTTTTACACGTTGTGCATGTAATGATGTGGTGGTAATAAGCACACCGGTGGTAAGTATATACAGGAGTTTCATTTTATGTTGTTTTCACAGAAGGCGTAAAAAAACATAAATGGTTGTGTGGGGATGTTGCGAAGATTTGTTAAATAATTACAGAGAATCACTTTTCAAAAATAATAACCTGTAGTTGAGTATATCATGTATTCGAATGCAGGCCGGGAAAATGAGCCGAAACAAAGCCAAAGGATGAATTTTAAACAGACTCTAAGTTAATTATCAATAATTTTAAATGTATGTCCGCACGTTTCAGTGCTTACTTTTTTACAATACCGCTTTTGATAAATGCTTCAACTTCTTCTTCGTCTTTTGTATAAAATAATGGCGGGCATACCGGTTTAAGCGCCGGATTCAGAATACCATATACAGGTTGCCCATTCGTATTAAACAGCTTGATTTGAAGTACTGCATTTCTTTTTCCTTCAGTAGTGATCCGATAAGTTTTACCCTGAATTATTTCAGTTTGGGTGGTGTCTTTCAATTGCTTCTTATCATCAACCGGCAACCACGCAATTACATAATTTTTCTGAATAAATTCAGGATTCCCGAAACGGTCAAGCACATCCCATTCCATACCGGGTAAAGCCATGCAGCAATAGCCGGAAAAGATGACCAGTATATTCAAGTTCCGTTTTTGGGCACACACTGCCGCACTGTCAAGTTCGGTAAATGCATAGTAGGTGTATTGGCCTTCGTTTGCTTTAAATGGCCATGTGCAGCAGCAGGTGGCTGTTGTTTTTTTGTCGCCGCAGGAAATCAGTAGTGCAATACCGCTTATCGCGGCCACTTGTTTCAGTGCTTGTGCGAGATGCTTCATGGCCTGGAGATAAAAATCAGCCTTTAATTTTTCTAAGCACCGCTTTTATTTCCCTCACATCTTCGCGCTGCGGCAATAAATTCTTCCATTCGCCCTTTACCTTGCTTCCGGCCATAAACATGCCGAAAATGAGCAGCGAGAGTCCGCCATACGCCATTGAAGCCGACCAGCCCGCGCCCTGTACTTCAAAGGCATTTATCAACGGGCCGCTGCTCAGCAGGGCAATGCCCAGCCCGGCGCATCCGGCTATGAAGTTGCGGTAATGCCTGCCTGTGCCCGAAAAATAATGCGCATACACCGTACCGAAACTCATGGCTGCAATGCCAGGCAGCAGCGACAAAAACGCACCCCTCACAGGCGAAAAATCCTTACCCAGCAGCCACGTATAAAATGCATCGGGAAGCAGGGCAAATACCAGCAGTGCGGGTAATGTAATCAGCAAACTCAGCTTGCTAAGCCGCAGCGTATTGCGCCGCACCTCGGGCGAATCGCTGGCGTTGGCCGCGCGCGCCATGAGTATGGAAGCAATGCTGGCACTGAACAGCAAAATAGCCTCGCCCAGCGATAGCGCCGTTGAATAAATGCCCACCGCAGCATCGTCTGTGCGGCTCAGCTTTTCAAGCCGGAAATAATTTTCGCGTATCGAAAGCTGATGCGTAAGTGTGGCGGCCTGCGTGAAAAATCCGTTGATAAACATCACCCACAGCAGCGGACGTGTTTCCTGCCGCGTAACTACATGTTTGTGTTTGAGCACAAGCACCGCAGCCACCACAGCCACCACACCCCAGCTTGCATAGCTGCCAATTACAAACGCCATGGCACTGCGCACATTTACCGCATACAGACTAAATACCACGCCTCCAATGAGCAGTGCGCCCTGCAGCAGCAGCAGAATATTATACTGACGCACCCGTTCCTGCCCAAGCAAAATATTCTGAAACACTGCGCTGAGCGATACCAGCAGGCCAATGCCCAGCACATCGCGCCCGAATTCCTGCGGAATCTGATTGAAATACAACAGCACACTACCCACAGCCAGCGCACTGAACACCGCCCAGCCCGTAGCCGTGGCCACCAGCATACGCAGCGGCGAACGCGGCACCAGATACACCACAGAAGGGCCTCCGGCCAGATCGCTGATGAGGTGAATGAGCTGTACGCCCAGCTGTATCAGGCTTATTTTGCCACGCACATCGGCGCCAAGTTCGTGCGTGGTGCAAAGCAGCACAATGAAATTGGCTGTAGCCACCGCCATGCGGGCCGAAAAGGTGACAAGGATATTGCGGATCATCGGGCGAAAACGCGGGTGAGTTTACGTTTCAGCACACGACGGAACTGCGTGGCGTTAAATACAAACCGCTTGGCATCAATAAGCGTTTCACCGGCGTTGAGTACCGAAAGTGTGTGCAGACCTTTGTTGCATGTCCAGCCTGACTGCGGGGAAATGGTTCGCACAGGTTTCTCTTCAAATTCGGTAGTGCTTAATAAAGCAACCTCGTTTAGTATTACGGCCGAACCATAGTCGGCGGCGCAATCCTGTGCGGGGCGGTAGAGTTTGCCGTTGTGTACAAACGGTGTACCGCCCGGGCGCGACGAACGCACATCGGTTTTTACCGGATTGGCCGCGTGCGGCTCAAAGGTGCTGTCGCTGTTTTCGGCGCAGAAAATGTGCAGACTGGTGTTTGAGCCTTCTTCTTCAACCGTGCAGAAGAGCCAGAACCGGCCTGCATATTCAACCACCGTGCTGTCCACCGCCGAAACGCCGTGCAGCAAATGCATCACTGTTTTTTCGGGATTGTTGGCGTAGCGCAGCGATACGTTGTAGTTTTCGTGCGATTCGGGAAGGAGCATTTGTTCATCGCCTACTTTAAACAGGTAAGGGTAGGAGAGATGGTGTTCGCGTTCGAGCCAGCGCTCCGTGTTGCCGCTGCGTGTAAGGCGAGCAATTACGCCTTTACCTGTTTTGTAGCTGAAATGCTCGCACAGCAGCAGTTCGTTGCCTTGCTCATCCACACCGCCAAACGGGTCGGCAAAAAATTCGTCGTGTGCTTCGGGGGCAATCCAGTGTACGGGCTGTGTAATTCCGTTTTCGAGAATATCGGTAATCGATTGGGCAACGATACCGGTGTGCCAGATTTCGTGGCGGAAAAGTTCGGTGTAGTGGAATTGCAGTGCGGCAAAAAACTGTTGCATGCCCGCCAGTACAAAGCGCATGTTTACGGGGTAGCGCGTAATTTTTGCCGTGCTGCTAACCGGTGCGGCTTCTGCGCGGTGTGTAATGCCGTTGTGCAAATCGGTGAGTGCGTTGCGCATCCACGGAGTGGTGCCGTTGAGCAATTGATTAAGCTGTGCGCGGTATGATTTGCGGATGGTGCGGAAATAACCTTTGCGCAGCACCACGCCGCTGTCGAGCGTTTCGGTGAGGCGTTGCAGGATGGCGCCGGTTACGGGCACGCCGCGCACCATTTCCCAAAAGCCGGGAGGCCCGCCGCGAAACTGTTGTTCATCGCCGTGGTGATAGCTCCACACGCCGTAACGTGCGGCAGTGAGAATATCTCCGCGCAGAATGTTGAAGCCGAAACGCAGAATCACATCGGCATTGGCGGCGCGTATTTTCGCTATGGCTTCGTCGGAAAAATAGTCGGCGTGTTTGCCTTTGCGTGTGGCGGCTACTTTCATGCGCGGCAGCTTTTCAAGCTCATCGCTCATGTCAACCGGCTGCAACGCATCAATTTTTGCCAGCCGTGTGCGCTGATACACACGCCAGAAGAAATGCCGCCACGGATAGCTGAACGGTTTTTTGAGTGTGGCGCCTTGAATGTGTGAGGCGTTTTCGGCCACAAGCACAATTTCCGCAAAGGGCAGTTGCATTACTGCACGCAGTGTGGCAGCTTCCCAGGCGTCAAAGGTTAAACTGTTGCACAGCAGCACGAGCCGGAGTGGCTTTGCTTCATGAGCGGATGAGTTGGCTGTAGCGTTCATTCAGTTCGCGGCGCACGGCTTGTGTGCTGTAGGTGGCTACGGCGTGTTCGCGTATGGCGGCACGGTTGTAGCGGTGGTAATGCTTTTTCAGTTCGAGCACCGCACGGCGAAGTTCGTCTTCATTGCCCGGTTGTGCAAGTATTCCCTGCTGTTCGTTAACCATTTGCGGAATTCCGCCTGTGCGCGTGGCTATTACGGGCATTCCGCAGCTTTGTGCCTCGGCTATTACGCAGGGCATGCCTTCAAAATGACTGAACATGAGCAGGGCGTGGCTGTGCTGCATGGCTACGGCTACTTCGGCCGGTGTTTTCTGTCCTTCAAAAAATACATTTTCACCCAGCACACCCAAACCTGCGGCTGTTGTTTCGTGCAACGCACGTTCGGCACCCTCTCCAATAATCCGCAACCGTATTTTTTCATCGCGCAGCATACTCATCACGCGAAGCATTCCCGAAATATTTTTTTCTCTTTCGGTGAGTGAAGATACGTGAAGCAGTTCAAAAGGTTCTTCATGAACCAGTACCGGTGCGGGTTTAAAAAGTTCGGTATCGGTTACATTGTGCAGCATTGAATAGTTTCCCTGTAAACCATGTGCCTGCATGGCCTGCTGCATTTTTTCCGAAACGATGGTAATGTGTTTCGCGCGTTTTACAATGCGTTCGGTGTAAGTACGCATGAGCAGGCCGTTGTAGTTGCCGTCTTCGGGCATATAGCCCGACCAGTGTTCGGAAATAATGAGGGGCACGTTCAACTCGCGCAGCAGGGGCAGTGTGGCTACGGCGCCGCGCCAGATTACGTGCAGGTGCAGCAATCCGGGTGTGCCGTTGCGCATAATGGCTTCGGCCACGCCTGCACGAATGGCGTTTACGTAGCGGCGGCTTTTGCGGTATTTGCCCAGCAGGGGCAGCGAAGTGGTTTGCGGCGAGTAGGATACGCGTATCTCGGTAAGTGCGCCGTGCTGCTCCACACCGGTTACAATATTGTTTCCGGTAAGCGCCGCATCAGGGTAGGCAAATACTACTGAAACGCGGTAATCGAGTGCGGCGGTTTGTGCGTGGCGTTGAATGAAAATGCCCTGCACCGGTGCCGATATGTGCGGATACCAGCTTGCAATGTAAAGCAGATGCGGACGTGAATCATTCATACTGCTTTAAGTTAGCTTTTTTGTGCGAAGACGGATGGAGTTTCCGATTACAATTACATCTGAAAACGCCATAGACAGCGCGGCAATCATGGGCGAGAGCAGTCCGGCGGCGGCAAGCGGTATGGCAATTACGTTGTAGAAAAATGCCCAGAACAGGTTTTGCCTGATTGTGCGCAGGGTGTGGTGGCTGATGAGCAGTGTATCGCGCAGTTTGCGTAAATCGGCAGTGCCGGCCAGCAGCACCTGTGCCGATTGCAGGGCGGCCGGTGTGGCTTCGCCGTGGGCAATGCCTGCGTGGGCGCGGGCCAGTGCAGGGGCATCGTTTATGCCGTCGCCTACCATGGCAGTGGTGCCTTGTGCGGCAAAGCGGGCAATGTGGTTGAGTTTCTGATCGGGAAGCTGTGCGGCCAGCACTTCCTGTATGCCGATTGCAGCGGCTACTTCGTGGCATTTTTCGGCGCGGTCGCCGCTGAGCAGCACGGTGTGTATGCCGCGGCTGTGTATAAAGTCAATCAGTTCTTTCATGCCGGGCCGCACTTCATCGCGCAGGTCGGCGGTGGCCACGGGCAGGCCGTTGCAGAGCAGGTAAATATCGTGCTGCCCGGCGTTGTGGTTTTCGGGCAGCAGCCGCCACGAGCCTGCGGCCCAAAGGTTGCCCAGTGCATCGCGTCCTTCAATGCCGGTGCCTGCAATTTCGCGGAGTCCGGTGAGTGCTGCGGCCTGCACATTGCCCTGCTTTGTGAGCAACGCCACCACCGACTTAGCCAGCGGGTGTGCCGATTGCTGTTCGAGGCCGAGCAGGATGCGTTGAAGTTGCACCGCATTGTGGCCGGGCATTGGGGTAAGCGTTATTTCGCTGAACACGCCCGTGGTGAGCGTGCCCGTTTTGTCGAACACGATGGTGCGCACGTTGGCCAGCGTTTCCAGTGTGCGTCCGCCGCGAAGCAGAATTCCGCTGCGTGCTGCGCGTCCGGCCCCCACCATAACGGCTGTGGGTGTGGCCAGCCCCATGGCACAGGGGCAGGAAATGACCAGTACGGCAATACTGCGCAGCAGAGCTTCTCGCAGGCCGGTGTCGATGAGCCAGAGGTTTACGGCCAGCGTAATAAGTGCAATGAGCACAACGGCGGGCACGAATACGGCACTTATTTTATCGGCCAGCTGCTGCACGGGCGGTTTTTCCTGCTGGGCCTGTTTTACGAGGTCGATGATTTTTGCCAGCAGGGTGTTTTTGCCGGTGCGTATTACGCGTGCGCGCAGGGGGCCTTGCAGCAGAATGGTACCTCCGGTGAGGCTGTCGCCGGGCTGTTTGTTTACGGGAATGGCCTCGCCGGTCATCATGGCTTCGTTGGCGGCTCCGCTGCCTTCGGTAACGGTGGCATCGGCCGGCACGGCATCGCCGGTGTTGAGCTGGAGCAGGTCGCCCACGCGCAGGCTGGCGGCGGGTACTTCTTCAATGTGTTCGTGGTTGCCGTGACTGGTAATGCGGCGTGCAGTGGAAGGCTGCAGGGCGGCCAGTTCGTCTATGGCGGTGGTGGTGCGCTTTACAGCCCGGTGTTCGAATACGTTGCCCAGCAGCACAAGGGTAATGATGGTGGCTGTGGTTTCGAAAAACAGGTAATTGTGTACTTCGTGGGCATTGGCCGCCGTAAACCAGCCAAAAAGGCTGTAGCCAAAGGCAGCGGTAGAGCCAAGCAGAATAAGCACATCCATATTGGCCACGCCCGATCGTACCGAACCCCAGGCACTTCGCGCAAAATGAAAACCGCCCACAGCCAGCACCGGCAGGCAAAGCGCCAGCTGCACCCAGGGCTGGTTTATCCACGCGCCGTGCCCGAACAGCATGTGTCCGAAGAAGAGCGGCACGGTAAACACAAGGCAAAACCAGAATTTCTGCTCTGTAGTGAGGCGCAGCGGCTGTTTTTGGTCGGCAGCCGCAGGCTCCACCACGCGGTAGCCCAGCGAGGTAATGTCGCTCACCACCTGTTGCCGGGTGGTTTCGGGCGCCAGTTCCAGAGTAGCTTCGCCCGTGGCAAAATTCACCTGAACCTGCTGATGCCCGCCCTTTGTGAGTTTCCGGGTAATGCCCAGTGCACAGTTGGCGCAGTCCATCCCCTCAATTTTCAGCTCAATATGTCGTTCATCCGTGCTCATCTCCACAAATTTACATTTTTCATGGCCTTGTTTGTTTGGAGAATACAAGTGAAGCGTTATCTTTGCACCCGTTCTGCTGAAAAGCAGTTTACATGGTAGGTATAGCTCAGTTGGTTAGAGCACCAGATTGTGGTTCTGGGGGTCGTCGGTTCGAGCCCGATTATCTACCCCAAAAAGCAGCCTTTTCCGGCTGCTTTTTTCGTTTTCTTCAAAAATCCCCGCAACTGCGCGATGCATCGCGCAGTTGCGCGAATCCAAAAGGGAAAATGCCTCCGGCATTTTCTACAGTCACAATCAGTACAGGGAGTTTCCGGGCACAATCCCTCTCGCGCGAAGCGCGAACCAAAAATCCTCCAGCGTTTTTCCGGAAAAAAACTCCGCGTGCGAAGCACAAACAAAAAAAGAGGCTGTCTGTTACAACAACCTCTTCTCCTAAAAAAAGTGGCATTCCCTGAAGGTTAATCAACCTTCTTCAAACCCACTTTGCTTACATCGGCCGGTGAGCCGGTATTGGTAACCTGCATAAGCATAATGTTGTAAGTAACCGGTGCAGAGCCCGCATTGATTACCCAGATGTGCGGGCCTGAAGAATTCGCACTGCCGCCATTGTAGTACCCGTTTTCTACCTGCAACATACCCTGTGTGGTGGCAATTACTGTTCCCTGATAGAAATCGCCGGTATCAGCACCATACACACAGTATTTGAATGTGGTGTTGGCTGGAATGGTGACATTGGAAATTACAACGCCATAGTTTACGTTAGCCATGATAAATTGTATTTGAAGTTGTTCCTGCTCGTAGGCTTTTCGGATAACGCCTCTGTAAATCGCCTTGCAGAAAAGCTTGTTTTTTCCCGGCATTTCGGGAGTGGTACAGCTCCACGTTGATGCATCCTTGCTGAAAATAGCCGGCCACCCCGGCTGCAGAGCCGGATTTTAAGAAGTGAGTGACGTAACCGGAAGTGTTAAGCGGCGACGATAAATCTTATCGTTTGTCGTCTTCTGTAGGCACAGTTCCTACAAGAATTATTTCCATGATCTCTGTATTTGATGCTGTGCTTAGTAAAATGTGAACACTAAAATCTTTTAGTGAATTACCCTGTGATACGTACATAAACCGATTGCCAGGCTCTGGCCCCTTTTTCCATTTACTATCACTTCGTAATTTTACTTTACCATCCTGATCGAGAAACAGTGTGATGGGAGGGAGGGTATTTACGGTGAAGCTAAAATTAACTCCCGTATCTATACAGGGAACAGTTGTATTCTGATCCAGTGTTAAGGAAATATTCTGGCCGTATATAACTGAGGTAACAGCTCCTGTTTGCATAAGAAGTCCAACCTTGCTGAAGCTGGTAAGCATTCCGTTAAACTGTCCTGATGGTTTTGTGGGAAGGGTTGTGGTGCTCATGGTGTTGTTTTTTAGGAGTGAATTGTTTTTTGACAATATTAGAACAAGCCACTTGCCGCATCAAGCCAGTTTATTGGTTATAATATACAATCCGGGAATAATATTTTTGCCTGAATAGCTTTTATTTATTCTATTTTTTCTATATTAATATATATAATCTAATATTCATGAATATTGATAGTGAACTCAAAAAGCAGGTACAACTACTTACTCCGTCTGAGAAAAGATACGTGAGTCTGATAGGCAAGGCGCGTTCGGGTTCGGCGAGTCAGGTGTTGGATTTATTTCATTGGCTCAGTAAATCTGGCGGGGGAGATGAAGTGCCGTTGCCCTGGCGCAAAAATCTGCCCACGCTTTCTATGCGTCTGCGCGAACTTATTCTCGACTGTCTGCGTATGCTGAATAAAGAATCGGGTATTGATGCAATGCTGCGTGCCCGGTTAGATGAAGTAAGCATACTGTATGCGCGGAAGTTTTACAAGCCGGCGCGCAAACTGCTGAATAAAACAAAGAAGCAGGCGCTCATATCGAGCCGTTATGCTTGTTTGCTGCAATGTATTGAAATCGAGTTGTTGCTTGTGTTGCAGCTTCCGCCCAATCAGGTTATCGAAGCAATGTCGGCATTGAGGCAGGAGGAAAAAGAAATACTTGAAAAGCATCAGGCTCTGCGCGAACTTCGGTTCAGACACGATGCAATTCTTGCGCTGGCACAGCAGTACCCATTTTCGCGCGATCCGGCAATCACAGGGCAGGTGAGTGTTCTTGCCAATGCGCCGGTTGTAGCAGCTCATTTAAATGCCAGTGCCTATATCGAATCGGCTCTGGCGGTGAATATTCTGGGTATGCATGATGTGTTTTTGCGCAACCCCGAACAGACTATTGAACGCTACAGAAATTTACTGGCTGCATGGAAAAAGAATAAAACATGGCAGGCCGATCAGCCTGATTTGCTTATGCTGATTTGCAAATATTACCAGAATGCCTGCCTTTATTCTACCGTAAACCCCGACGAATTACATGCCGATCTGCTTTCGTTGCATGAAATAGATGCGTTACCTCCCGACAGGCTCCGTGCGTTTCGTGAAACTTTGTTTCATCATCGTTTCATTTTGTGTCTCAACACCGGTAAGCCGGAAGAGGCCATTGCCCTGATTCCTGAAATAGAAAGCTGGATGAAACAGCAGGCAGCCTATCTTACAGAGGTGCAGGTGCTGCCCTTTCTCTGCAACTTTGCGGTGGCCGAATTTATGGCTGAGCGGTTTCAGGCTGCGGGCAAACTCGTTAACCGCATTCTCCGTATTCATACACGCAAGGCCCGGATCGATATACGCGATTTTGCCATTGTGCTCAGGCCCGTTATTCAGTATGAACTTGGCAACCCTGATTTGAACGAATACCTCACACGCGCCGGCAAAAGACATTTCCGCAAAGCAGAGACAGAAAATAATTTCGAATTGCTCATACTCCGCCATATCGAACAGCTTTCTGAAACCACCAGCACTTCGGCAATACACAAAGTGCGGGAAAAATTTATTGCCGAACTCATCATGCAAAACAGAAAACAGTCTTCCACGGTGCCGCTTCTCGGATTCAACGAAGTGTATATGTGGACTGTGGCCCGGTTGCGCGGCGTACCGATAAAAACAGTGCTTCTCGACGAACTGAAAAAAGCCGGCGAGGAGCGGGCAAAAAAAGATGTGTGATGAGTTTCGGGAAATAATGCTTCAACCTACATTGAAAAAGAGAGGCGGGGACATTATCTTTATCACTCAATCTTTTTTCTATGTCTGTTTCTTCACCTGCTCAATACACTGCATTCTGGAACTGGTTTTCCTCCGTAAGCACACATTACTTCAACATAGAAAAAAGCACCCACGTACAACACGACCTTCACCAGCTTAAAGCAAAGCTCAGTGAGGTAAACAAATCGCTTACCTTTGAAATAGGCCCCGTGCGCGAAAACGGGAAGCGCGAACTGGTTATTTCGGCCGACGGTATCAAAAGCGTTTTTCCCATAGTTATCGACCTTGTGCATCTGGCTCCCGAACTGGCGCAATGGACAATCTTCGCCTTTCGCCAGCCCAAGAAAGAATTTACGGTACTTGAATATGGCCCGCTGAGGGTTTCTTACGATGATATTTACTTCCGCGCCACTCCCGAAGGTGATAAATTAGCCATCGAACTGCATATACGTAACTACAAAGAAGACGATATCTGGAACGGTGCCATGTTTATCCTGCTCGATAATGTAATTGGCGAGTATCAGACTGAGATGCGTTTGGGACATCTTTCGCGCATTAAACTACAGGAAGCAGAAATCAGTAATTTGCAGCCACTTTCGGCGTTGGCCGATGTGGCGGGGCCTGCACCGGTTTTGTAAGATATGAAAGCAACTCCGTTTTTCTTTTCGTTTGCATTCGTTTTTCTGCTGGGTATGTTGGGCGGGAAAGGAGGCGCGAATTTTCATTTGGCGGGCGAAAGTTGCTGTCCTGCTCAGTTCGATAGTGTTAGCGGGAAAAACGTATGTGCGTTTGTAGAGGCGATGCCCACATATCCGGGAGGTGAACTGGCGCTGTTGAATTTTTTTACTTCCCGATGCAGATTAACAGATACAAGCGATTTACAAACAACCTTTCATCTGGTCTTCGTGGTGGACAACACAGGAAAAGTACTTGGCGGAAGAATTGCCAAAAAGAAACCTGCAGAATATACGCCTTCCGAAAAAAGTATGTTAAAGGTGTTAGACTCAATGCCATTGTGGGAGCCGGGTTTGTGTAACAACAAGCCGGTAAATATTTTGCTCAGCATACCAATAAGAATTGTTTGGAAGAGATAACCTGTGTGCAAAACTACGCTACCCGTTCAATTTTCCACGCCAGTAAATAACTCTGCGCCGCTTCAAAGCGGTTAAATAAATGTTCGCTGCGGCTGCCAAAGGAAACGGCATAGCGGTCGGGGCCGGTGTGGATGCGTTGTGCGCTTATTTTAAGCATACGCGCTTCACGCACGATCTGGTGGGCTTCGTGAATGGTCATGTGACTGGAAGAATTAGAAACGGGTCAGCTTTTGCAAACTTACTATGTGCAGACCTGCGTTGTCAATACCGGTTTATTATGAGGTGCGGGAATATAATTGGAAATCGTCTTTATTAACCAATGCAGCAGGTAAAGTCTATACCTGTTTAACTGCAGTTTCCGTTGCGGTGTTTTATAATCCGGACTTTAAGCAGATTCGTATTTAAAACACGATATTATACCTGTAATCTGTTTTGTGACGCTTGCTATTTTTGAGCATGTGTCTTAAACCAGTTCGTTGGTGCTGTTGCCTGCTGCTGTTTATTTTTTTCTGTTCTGCAGTATTATCTGCCCAAGCCCCTGTACCCGATGCATACAAGAAGCATTACAGGCAGGCTCTTGCATACAGTGATGCTTCGTTGTTTGGCCCTGCAATCAATGAGATCAATGCTGCAATTTCTATTGCCGGTACTCTGAATTTGGAGAGACAGCGGTTTGAAGCGGGTATTGAGTTGGGCGAACTCTTCCGGAAAACAGGCGATTATGAGAAAGGCCTTGAGCAACTGCAATCACTCGGAAACGGCAATGCGTATCCCGAATTACAGGTACGACGCCTTGGCCGTATTGCCGCCATTTACGATGAATGGCATAATCCGAATTTACTTCATCGTGACGATTCTGTCTTTACTTATCTCGACAGTGCGCTGCATTTGTCGGGCAGGGTGCATCTTCCGGCAGAAGAAGCCAGTTTATACAATCAGCTTGGCTACCGCATGTATTCCGATGATCATGAAAAAGGACTGGCTTATTTGCTTCATGCCGCACAACTTTTCGAAAGCCTCCGGGATACACATAATTATGTCGGAGCAATGACCAATGTGCTGCGCTGCTACATGTCGCTGCAGGATAGTTTACATGCGGGTTTGATAATAAGCGAGTTGGTTCCGCTGATAAAAGACCGGAAATGGCATACTGCCGAGATTGAACTTTACCGTATTGCTGCAAGCTATGCCCTTAATTTCAGTAAAGATTCTGTAGCGGCACAACAGTGGTCGGCCATGGCCGACCGAAGCCACATTGCCAATCTGGAAGCGATCAACTCGGCTCAGGTGAACGCTTTCCGTACATTGTATGAAACGCGGCAGTTGCATGACCGTCTTTCCATGCAGCAACAGGCTCTCGATCGTGAATCGCGACGTACGCGTGATCTGATTTTGTTTTCCCTTTTGCTTACGACACTTATCGTTGTCGTGATTGCTTTGCTGTTGCGCGAACGCACGCTCCGCCGAAGACTCAAAAGTGTCAATCTCGATTTGCAGGTAAGTAATGAAAAATACAGGCTTCTGATGATTGAAAGCAATCACCGAATCAAGAACAACCTGCAAATGGTAATTTCCCTGCTGCATTATTCCAAAACCGAAATGCAGCATGATACATCTGCCGCTTTTCAGCGAATGGCTCAGAAAATACGCACTATCGGCGCGCTGCACGAACATCTTTCTGCCGATGAACACAACGAGTTTGTGGCGCTCGACAAATACTTCGTGGCTATAGCCGGACTTTATGCTGATATAGCCGCTGATTTTCCCGCTGTACGTTGTACTATTGAACCTGCACCAATACGCAGTGAACGCATTGTGTATTTTGGTTTAATTCTTAACGAAATGCTGGCCAATACAATCGAACACCGCACCGGGCAGACAGGTGACATTCAGGTTGAGGTAGTAAAACTGGGAGACAGATACCGTTTTGATTACCGCGATAATTCCGTACACAATCCGCTTACTGCCAAAGGCACCGGAAGCCGTCTGATTCGTGGTCTTGTCGATCGTATCGGCGGAACGGAATTCAATGTCAATCTGTCGAACGGTCATTATCAATTTTACTTTCATGGCTAAAATTGAACTGGTAATCATTGAAGACGAGTTCTTCGCAGCAAATCATCTTAGTGAATTGCTTGATACATTGGGCTATCGTGTGAAAGGAATTTTTTACAGCGGCGAGGACTTTCTGCATAAAACAGACTGGCGTTTTGATGCGGCAATCGTGGATATCTTTCTTGCCGATAAACTCAGTGGTCTCGATCTGGCGGAGGAATTACACGGGCGGCAAAAACCATTTATTTTTCTTACTGCCAATCAGGACGCCCAAACGCTGAAAGCGGCTGCACGGCTGGCTCCAAGAGCCTATATCACCAAACCATTCCGGCAAAGCGATGTGCAGGCCGCGCTGGAAATCATTGCACTCGGCCTTGTTCCCAAGTTGCAGGTAAAAGTACTGCGTGGCTTTGAAGATCTGCATCCCGCAGACATCCTTTTCATTCGCTCCGACGGCGTATATATCGAAATTGTGACACTCCGCGAAACACTTGTGCAGCGTAAGCTGCTTAAAGATATTGCGCATGAATTACCTGATTCATTTATTCGTGTACACCGCTCGTATATTGTTAATTCTGATTATATCGCGCAGCGATCCTCGGCAGCATTAATTGTACACGGACATGAAATTCCGGTATCGCGTAGTTTTCGGAATAATCTTCGTTAAGGTAAAACAAAACGTGCCCGCATGTTTGACGGGCACGTTTTAAAGCATCTTTTCAAAAAATCAGCTTGCCACTGGTGTCTGTGGACTTACATATTCATTAGGCAGCGGCGACTTGAGCGATGCCGGCTGTAAGAATCCGGCTTTATAAATTTGCGGAGCAGCCTGTACATTAATCGCATTAATACCATTGGTAAGCCTGCAGAGCGCAGCATTAGTGAGTATTGCCGGCCTGATTTCCTGTGCAGTATTGTCGTAGTTGCCCGACTGGTTTGTACACACGTAATCCTGAAAGCCGAGCGCCTGCGTGTAGGATGGTGCATAGAATGTGGTATCGGGTGTGGATACTACAGGCTGTGTGGGATCACTTACATCAAGCACACCGAATTGCAGCGCAAGCGCAAGGTTGAAAGCTCCCGCACCGTTGTTGATACATACAAGCTGAAACCCTGTAATTACGCTTATATGGTCCGGATTTTCATGTACCGGCGGAGTTACATAGCTGCCTTCAAACGTGCCTATATCATATATTGCAGGAGTATAAGTTGTTCCTCCCCAGTTCCACGGGTTATTATAAAAATCGAGTGAAGGATAAAGCCCGTTTGTACTGAGCTGCATGTTATCGTTTATGCTAACCACCGTGCCCTGTACAGCGAGGTACAGCCATTCGCCGAAATTGGGGCTGCCCTCCGGATTGAGGTTGGTTAAACCAAGTGAGCCGAAAAAGGAATTGGGATAATTCTGATTGCCCGCAATACTGATTTGATTTGAACAAAGGGCCCATGCATACTGATCGTATTCCGGAATGATGGAGTCAGTGGGATAGCTGGCAATGTGGCGGGTTACCTGATTGTAGTCGGTGCGTGTAGCCGGATCTACCGTGTAAGCAGACTGATTGTTGAAGGCCTGCTGGTTAATATTACCGGTAGAAAGTTCGTTAAACTCGCTTGCAAAGGTTCCCCACACGCTGGAAGTGTCGGAATAACTGCCGAAATTCGTTTGAATACCTTTAATCAGGCTGAGGTTATTGCTGTTTGAACCGGTAGAAGCGATGAGCAACAGCAGCGCCGTATCGTGCAGGTAAAGTGTCATTGATACCAGCGCGAAGGTATAGTCCATCAGCCGTATCATCGACTCGTACTGAGTTTCGTCTTTGAACGAACCGGAAAGACTGGTTACATTGTTGTTTTCCTTTGCAAGTAACACCATCGATGCCCAGGTTGATACAGCATCTGCGCCCAGCGTACCGGAACCACCGGCCGGTGTGGCGGTTGAAAAAATTCCGCTCAGACTGGATATCGATGGATTAGTGATTACCGACGAATTGATCAATTCGTCGAGCTGCTTCAATGCCGAAGGGCGAACAGTTCCGTTTGAATCCACACATCCCAGACACCAGTCGCTGAACTTAATTTGTTTTGCGCCGGCATCCACAGTTATCATGCCGTTGAACGTGCCGTTTTTGCTGGAAACCGAGCTAAGATCGCTGTGATAGGTTTTGAGCAGATCGTGTGTGTAATTCAGCGTACTGGCAATTCCCGACCATTCCTTGATCAGATTATTTTGTTGCATTGCTGCATAAATATTCTGCAAATCGGTAATTATGCTTTCGCCGATCGTGGTCAACAGATTTTCAAGTCCCTCTTTATTGCCGAGAATGCAACCTATGATATAGGAAACTTCATTATTCTGGTTGCTGTATAACCCTTTGAGTGCCCTGATCACACTGACGGCTTTGCTGAAATCGAATCCCATATGTATTGTTTTTTAGGTTAAGAATGCTGTACTGTTCAGCTAACTTTCATAATGTAGAACAGCGCATAAAAAGGAGGCCGGTTTTCATGCGGCATTCCACCACCGGTGCTCTCTGTGATGCCGGGAAGATTACTGCCTGTACCATTCATCGGAGAGAGATCTCCGCCTGATTTCCAGTCAATGTTAACCAGATTGAACTGCTGGTATTTGTGCGAGTGGGCCGGAATTTGATCGGTTGTAAGTGTTACGGTGTTTTGTCCGCCACTTGCTCCCAGATTGTAAGTTCTGCCTGCGCCAACAATAAACAGATCGCGAAGATCAGGTGTGCCGCTTGTACCATCGCAGTATTCCCATCCAATGGGAAGATGGTCAATATCGCCATAGAACATTACGATGCTGCCTACCGGAAGATTTGGATTTGGTGTCATAGGTTTTTTGTTTTAGTGATGACACGAAAGTAGCAGCCCGGTCAGGCAGCAGCAGGAAATTGTAGTAAACGACAGCTTTTTGTTGTGAGTGGAAAAAAAGGGCGTAGAAATACCTGTGTGCGTAATGGAGAAACAGGGAATTGGATTCCGGTGTTACCTCCATCCGGTCAGTACAACGTATGAAGGAGATAAGCAGGTTACATTTTCTCTCTGCGCAATGCCTTCACTTCCGAACGTTTGGCCTTATCTTCGCGGCGTTTAGCTTTTACGGCTTTGGGCACTTTGGTTTTAAGGCGCTTTTTTTCCGGTTTCAGTGCGGCTTCGAGCAGGCGGTAAAATTTTTTACCAATGCGCTCTTTGTTTTCGTGCTGCGAGCGGTCGCTGTCTTCGGTAATGCGCAGAATACCTTCGGTGGTGAGTTTGGAGGCGAGTTTTTCCTGCAGGCGGATTTTTTCTTCGTCGCTCAGCAGTTGCGAGGCGGGAATATCAAACGTAAGCTCCATGCGCGACGAGACTTTATTAACGTGCTGCCCGCCTTTACCGCCCGAACGGGTGGCGCGGAAAGTGCATTCGGTAAGCAGGTTGCGTTCGCGCAGTGTCATGCCGCAAAGGTAAGCAGCGCCGTCACGCATTGCAACTGTCAATGCTTATCTTTATGGCGTGAGAGTGTTACTAACCCTTCTTCTGTTTTGCGCTGCTTTCCCGCTTCACGCGCAGCTGCGCACCGTACACAAAACAGAGGTTGTTCATCACGCTAACGGAAAAGTCAGCACACGCACAACAACGTACACTACCACACGCCGCCGGCCCGATCCGGGCAGCCCGTACAAAAAAGAAAAAATTGTGCGCACGGCATTCGACTCAGCCGGACGCAAAACGGAAACCTACAAATTAGTGCGGCAGTTTACCCGCGAAGGCCGCCCCTGCCGCGATTTACGCATGAAACAAACGCTTTACAGCCAGGGCAGGCGCATCCGTTTTGAGAAAAGCCGCTGCGACGGCCGCCGGACTGTGGTGCGCGAATATGCCAATGGCCGTAGGATTTCAAAATGTATAAACCGCCGGCCAAAACGCACATAAACGGCACGATTATTTCTCACTCCGATACACTTATGCTTACACGTTTTTGCATTACGTTTCTGCTGCTTGCCTGCACCACACTGCATGCACAAATACCCGTTTTCGGGGCCGACAGCCTGATGAAGCATTACACGCAACGCACAAAACTGCTGCTCGACCGCAGCGGGGCATTGGGCGCGCATTACCACATTGATTTATTCGGTGTAAATATTTACGCCGATGCAGCCGCCAAAGCCGCCGGAAAGGCCGAATACCGCGTAAGCTGGAACGAACTGCCCATTTACAAAGCCATTCTCGCTCACGCCCCGCGCGAAGAAGCACGGCGCATCATGCTCGAAAAAGGCAATGGCCCGTTTCCGCCCGAAATCACCAAAACCTACTACCAGCTGGGTACGCACAAGCATGGCGATTTTGCCCCCACGGCTACATTGCCGCTCAACGGACTGCGCATCGCACTCGACCCCGGTCATTTTGCACACGACTCGGCCAGCAGCCGGGTAGAGGATAAGTACCTCGATTTTTACGTGGCCGGCACCGGCGCCGACAGTGTGCGCATCAACTTCTTCGAATCAAAGCTTACCTGGCAAACCGCCACGCTGCTGGCCCTGCAACTGCGCAGCGCCGGTGCCGAAGTGATGTTCACACGCGAATACGGCGTTACGGCTTTCGGTAAAACGTATGAGCAGTGGAAGAAAGACGATTATCCGCGCACACTCGACTCGCTGCTTAAAGTAAGGCCCGGCGATGCCAACCTGAAAAAGCTGAAACAGCCGCGCCTCACGGGCGACGACCGCCTCATTTTCCGCTACGTTTTCCGCGATGCTGAACTGCGCAAACGTGCCGAACGCATCAACGCATTCCGCCCCGACCTTACGGTAATTATCCACTACAACGTGGACGAAACCAACACCGACTGGAAGCAAACCACCGTGCGCAATTACAACATGGCGTTTGCACCCGGCAGCTTCCACAGCGGCGAACTTTCAGACAGCGAAAAACGTTTCGATTTTCTCCGCCTCCTGCTTACGGAGGAACTGGTGAACAGCATTACGTTTTCAGGCGCTGTAACACGTCGTTTTGAGTCGGAGCTGAATGTGCCGCTGGCTACACCCAAAGATGCCACGTATTTACAAACCAGCTGCATCACCACCGGGCAGCCGGGTGTGTATTGCCGCAACCTTTCGCTTTGCCGTTTGGTGCAGGGCACATTGGTGTATGGCGAAACATTGTATCAGGACAATGCGCAGGAATGCACACTGCTCATGCAGGCCGCGCAAAGCAGCAATCCCGGCCCCGATGCGCGCACGTTTCAGGTGGCAATGGCGTATTACAACGGAATTTTGGATTGGGCGAAGGCGCAGCCGGGGGAGTAATTTCAATACACATCGTAAATCCAGAAAATACCAATGTGTGCTTCATCCGCCGCAAATGTGCCATGCTGATTCGTGAAATCAGCAAACACTTTTCTCTTTTGTTTCAGTCCGGTTTGAATGGTAAAATAAACAGGATTTACAAAGAGAGAAAAGAACTGTTGTGCAAGAAATTTACGCTGATAATTTTCAAATGGATAATCAAGCCAGGTATAATTCTGTTTGATGGACAATCCGTAATCAATCGCCGTCATTGCTTCATCTCGAGTGTGCGAATAAAATTTTTCCTTGTCAGGATGGCGGTCAATTCCACATTCTGCAGAGAGATGAGCAAACAGTTCATCAAACGTATGCAACTGCGCAGGTCGTTCAATAACTTCCAGTATTATTTCGCCCGAACGCCAGTTATGCCAGTTTATTTCTTGACGCATTAAATGAAGGGTTTGCTGTATGTGTTGCGTAATCATACGTTTCAAATAAAACTAAATGATTGCCAAAGCAAAGCGGCTCAACTTTACAGAAGAGCCGCTTCGATTTTTATCCTTTAAAGAAATCGCTGTTGCGTTTATTCATTTTCTTGCGTGCCCGCTTGCCCTGTTTCTTAGCGGCCTTCTCGGCACGTTTCTGCGCTTTCTGATGATCTTTCAGTATGGTTTCGCTGGTGTGCGTTTTGGCATTCTTGTATTCATTCGTAGGCCCGTCGCGGCGTGAGCGGCAGGAGGTAAAAATGGCCAGCGAAACGGCTGCGGTAAGAATGAGAATGCGGTTCATAGTATATGCTAAACGCTGGGCGGTAAAAATTATTTCGGCGAGGCCTTTTTACGATCGTCGTTGATGCGGCGGTTTAGGAAGGTTTCCACACCTTTTGCATCCAGACGTTTGGCAAAAATTTTCTTGTTCTTGTCGAGAATGTAGAGCGTAGGCGTGCTATATACATCGTAAAAATATTTATAGTTGGCTACTTTCTGCGCATCGGTTGACATTACGTTTACCCAGGTAAGTTTATTATCGGCTATAAACTTTTTCCAAGAAAGCGAATCGTATTCTGCATTAATTGCATACACTTCAACCGATACACCCGCTGCCCGCAACGAATCGTAATAGGTTTTGATAATGGGAATATCATGTTTGCAGTGGCCGCAGGTGGGTTCCCAGAAAATTACAATCGTATAATCGGCATTTACATACTGCAGCTGGCGGATCACACCATTGGCATCAGGCAGTTGAATATTTACTGCGCTGGCACCAATTAAGGTGTATTTCAGTTTTTCTGCACGGTCAATAATTTTCTTGAGTTGTGTTTCATTCAGCCACCACACTTTACCTTTCATGTGATAGGTTTGCACCATATTCACAAAAATGGCATCGTAGCCCATTACCTTTGATACCTCGTAGGTATAAGTTACATAATGCACTGCATATTTAAACAAATCACTGTCGTGGGTTTGTGCAATAATCCAGTGTGCCGCTTTGATTATTGAATCCGGGTCCGGCGCGGTAATTTTCTCTAAATAGAATTTGATTTTGTTGTGATACACCGGTGTGCGCAGCATGCGTCCGTCGCTGAAATCAAAACCATCCCAGTAGTGCAGTTTATAGTTGCGGTTGTTGTATGCCGAGTCGATGTTGCCGTTTGCCAGTCGGGGACATTTATCGTAGGGCAGCAGGTCGGGTTCGTCCATGGCGCGCAGCACTTTGGAGAAGAAGCTGTCGGGGTATTTTTTCTGGTAAAACTCGCGCTTGTAGGCTTTCACTTCACTGTCGAGTGTGGTAATTTTTTCGCGCGCTTTCTTTTCCTCGGCCGTGTCTTTGGCTTCGGTGGCTTTTTTCATTTCAGCCTGCAGCTTTTCCATCTCTTTTGATTTTTTGGAGAGATAGAGGTTGTGTTCCTGGAAGATTTCATTCTCGCGCGAGCCGGTAATTTTCATTTTGCCTACCAGATCAGCGGTGTCGGTTTCCATGGCAAAGTTCATTTGCCCGTCGAGGAGAATAACTTCAAAGTATTTGGGGCCCGAAGCGGTGGGAAATTGAATAATATAAATGCCGGCATCATGCTTTTCGGTGCTTTTGAAGAGCATATTCCCGTTCGCATCTACTCTGGCGCTGTCCTGAATGTATTGTTTATCGCCAAAGTAGTTTGCCAGCACGGCACTGCCTTCTGAGGCGCCTTTTACGCGCACTTTGAGGTTGAGCTGTTTGGCGGGCGGTACGGTGGGTTTAGCCGGCGCGGGTTTAGCGGCAGGTTTTGCCGCTGCCGATTGTGTGGCTGCCGGTTTTGCTGCCGCAGCTTGCGGTTTTTGTGCAGGTTTCTGAGCCGGTTTTTGAGCGGGAGTCTGCGCCATTGCCAGCGCAGAAATTCCAAGCCATGCAAGTGTAAGAAGCTGTTTCATACGTGTGGTTTGCCGGGTAAAGATAGCAAATTGGGAAGGGACAAATTCTCCGGCATACCAGCAAAAACTGAGCCAGAAAATGCCTTGTCAGCTGCGGGCCAGTTTTACCAATCCGCGCCAGATAGCCAGCAAATTGGCACCTGTAAACAGTGCCGCACAGGCAAAACCGGCCAGCACAACACTAAGGCTGATGCCGCTGTCGAGCTGCAAATCGGGACTTTGCGAGGCGAGATAACTGGCCAGCACAGGTTTACCCAGCAGCAGGCATACCAGCGCCAGCGCCAGCACACCGGCATACAGCAAGGCATAAAAGCGGATGTAGCGTTTGCAAAGCTGCCCCGGCGTATAGCCAATGCGGATAAGCGTTTGCAGTTCCCACGCCGATTTGCTGAGCAGCAGCTGCGCATACAGCAAAAAACTGAGCAGGGCAAGCAGCACAATAAGTATGCCCACGCCCGACACAATGGTCATAAGCACATTGAGTGCGGCCTGCAGCCGTCCGCTGCGCATGTTTTCCACATTGGTTTCGTAGCCGTTATCGGCAAAGTAGGCGGCCAGTTTGCCCATGCCGCGGCCTTCGCAGGCCACAATTACGCGGCTGGGCACCTCGCTGCCGGGCGCAATGCCGGCGTACTGCTGGTTGGCATAATCAATAAAGCTTTGCGGAGCCAGAATGCTGTTTATCCTGTCGCTGAAACCGGCCAGCCTGCCTTTGAAGGTGGCCGAGCCTTTGGCGCCGCTCACTTTCACTTCAAAGCTCATCAGCCCCACCACTTCTTCGGTAAGCTGCGGCAGGCCCTGCGTGGGGGCAAAGCCGAAGTTGTACAGCCGCATGTAATCGCGCGGGATGATGATGGGCACTTCACTGTCGCCTTCGCGCCAGCGCCAGCTTGCTGTTTTCACATCCATAAAGCCGTCGGGCACCGCTTCAAAGAAAAGCTGGGTGTACATGCCCGGCAAACCTTCACCGGCCTGCGTGCTTACGCTTACTTTGAAGCGGCTGGTAGTAAGCGGTGCGGCGTTTTGCACGCCTTCAATGCCTTTGAGTGCTTCAATATCGGCCTGTTCAAAGCCTTTTTTGCCGCCGAAAAGCGTATTGAGCAGGTTTACTTTTTTGTTGATGACCAGGTATTGCGTGCCGTTGAGGTTTTGCTCACTGCCGAATACTTTGGCCACATCGGTGTAAAGTTGCAGGGCAGCGAGCAACAAAAACATGCCGATAAATGCGCCGGTAACGGCCACAATCAGCGTGCCGGTCTGGCGGTGCTGGAAAAGGAGGCGGCGCAGCATCAGATAATGAGTTGACGGGTGAACGAGAAAGGAGCCGAGCCGCCGAGGCTGGTAAGCATAAGTCCGGCGTGGTGGCGGGTGCAGTGTTCGGTAATCAGTTTGGCCGCAATACCGGCGTTTGCATCGTCGAGGTGACTGAAAGGCTCGTCGAGCAGCAAAAGTTCAAACGGCTGTGCCAGTGCGCGTATAATGGCCACGCGCTGCTGCTGCCCCAGCGATAGCGTGCCGCAGCTTTGGTTGAGGCGGTGATCCACGCCAAGCATTTCGGCCATTTGTTTAATCTCCTGTTCGGTGAGTGCGGAGGTGAGGTTGTTTTTCAGCTGAATGTTTTCAAGCGCCGTAAGCTGCCCGAACAGGCGCATGTCCTGAAACACAGCCGAAAGCTTGCGGCGGCGCAGTGCAGCCCAGTCGTTGAGCGAAATGCGGCGGATGTCGGTGCCGTCAATACTAACCGTGCCGTTGTAATCGTTGCGCAGGCCGTAGAGCAATGACACCAGCGTGGTTTTGCCTGTGCCCGAAGGAGCCTGCACCAGCAAATACTCGCCGCTGCTTACCGTGCATTCCGATTTCCACACACTGCCCTGCACCAGCGGCGAATCGGCCAGCGGATGGGGCAGCACCTGACTGAGCGTAATTTGCATGGCGCTGCTTAAAATGTGTTCATGGTTTCGGCAGTGTGCGCCAGCAGGCGGTACAGCGAGTTTGAACCATCGGTAGCCGGCACAAGATGAACCTGTAGCAGGTTGCTGTTGCCTTTTCCGCTCAGACTTACATATTGCAGCGGTTTGCCAAAGCGCACCATGTTCATGTAGTCGCGGTTGCCCATTTCCTTTTTCAGCATGTCGGTAAAAGTAGCCGGCATTTTTTCGGGAATGAGTTCAAAACGGCCTGCAAGTGCGCCTTTGATATCTGTATCGGCAGGTGCTTTGCCCTGTAAACGGCCGGTGCGGATGAGTTCGTTTGCGGCGGCGTAGCTGTTGGTTACAATCATGTGTTTGCCTTTCATCGCCACATACACATTGGCCCCAAAACCTGACGACGCACTGTAAAGTCCGCTGCTTACAGGTTGCATGTGAATCTTTTCGCGCAGCATTTTACCCGGAAACGCGGTATCGGTAATTCCCACATTGAGCACAAACACGGGTACTTCAATGGCGGCCGGAGAAGTATATTCATCGCTCTCAAACCCGTCGAAACGGCTGTTGAACTGCTCATACATTTTGCGCATGGCTTCCATCTTTTCCTTCAGCACCGGATCTTCATCCACAATATTGCGGTAATCGGTCAGCGCAAGTGATATATCGCCGTTAAAGCTGCGCAGCATATCTTCCATGGGCATCCCCATTTCATCTTCAATTTCTTCAATCCCGCGTTTGGTATTGGCATCAGCCCTGAGCTGTCCGAGCATCGCTTTAAGGTCGAGTGCAAGGCTGATGAAACCAATCGGATTTTTATCGGCCAGTGCATCCAGGTGCCCGGCCTCGGGTCCCGAAGTGCGCAATACTTCCTGTGTTCCATCGGCATGGTGAACCGTAGAGAGAAAATCCACGCTTTCGTCTTCAAAGTTCACCAGCAAATCAGTCCATCCTGTTGACGAACCAAACATGTTGTAAATGCCCATCCAGTCGCGGGCATCAGCCGTGCGCTGTACCACATTGTTATCCACCATCAGCCCGATATCAAAATCCTGCGCGGCAAAGGCCTTGTAGTTTGGATTGTCGAGAATGGAATATTCCTGGGGCTGACGCATCAAACGTTCGGCCTGTTTCTGGTTGCTTTCGTCAATAAGCGGATTGCCCAGAAACAGCACACCGGCTTCATCGTTCCAGCATAAACCTACATAACGTTCAATGGCAATGTACCAAAGGCCATCCACTTTATTCGGACGGGTGTAGCCGCCAATTTTGGCGATGTTGGAGGCAAACTGTCCGCCATCGTTTATTTTAAACACGAGCCCGGTTGTGGTTACACCGTCCTGCTGATTGACAAATCCGGCAATGTTCTGGGTAATATCAGCGCCAAGGTTCATCGGGTCGTCGAGCACCTGTTTCATTTCGGGGCTCATGGTGCCTTTTCCCATTGCTTTCTGGAACACGGGCAGGAGCATGAGTTTTTTCGGATCGGCTTTTGTAAACAGGCTGCGCACATTAATTACGGCCACGGTAGTGGCTTCTTTGGGGATAAGGCGCAGATGTGCATCGGTTTTGCCAAATTTCATCCACACAAATAACGCCGCAGCGCCCAGCGCCATTACGCTGCCGCCGGCAATGAGACCAATTTTAAGTCCTTTGTTCATGGTATAGAAAAATAGGGGATTGGGAAGAATCAGCTAACGGGGGCGGGAGCCACGGGGGCGGGTTTGTTTTCGCCTCCCGGTTTGCGGCGGCGTTTTTTACGTTTTTTCTTTTCGGTGTTTTCCGAAGCGGCTTCGGCAGCGGGTTGTGCCTGTCCGGGTTGCGCAGGTTTGGCGTTGTTGTTTCGGGTTTTATTGCGGTTGCGGTTTCCGCCCGGTTTTCCGCTGCGTCCGCCTCTGTCGCCACGTCCGCCACGGTCGCCGCGCGGGGCCGATTTTCCGGGTGTGTAGGGCGGGCCTTCGCCAAGTGCTTCGGGCAATATGCCTTTTTCTACTTCGTAGCCAATGAGCTGTTCAATGGCGCCAAAGCGGCGCATGTCTTCGGGATTAATAAACGTAACCGCCTGTCCGGTTGATTCGGCGCGGGCTGTACGGCCAACGCGGTGTACATAGTCGGCACCGTCGCCGGGCACGTCGTAGTTCACCACCATGCTTATGTTTTCAATGTCTATACCGCGCGAAAGCACGTCGGTAGCTACAATGATGCGGATTTCGCGGTTGCGGAAAAGGCGCAGGGTTTCCTCGCGCTCGTTTTGCTCAAGGTCGCTGTGAATGGCGGCTACTGAAAGGCCGAGCTTTTTCAGCTCGCGCTCCATGTTTTTCACATTCTGCTTGGTGGACGAAAACACGATCACACTAAGCAGCTCCTGCGCTTGCAGGATGTGTTCGAGCAGCGGCAGTTTTTGTGTGTTGTAGGTGCAGTAAGCCGTTTGCTTAATACCCTCGGCCGGTTTTGAAATGGCTATGTTTACCTGCTCAGGAGTTTGCAGAATCTGCGCGGCCATCTGGCGGATACGCGGCGGCATGGTGGCCGAAAACATGAGCGTTTGCCGCTCTTTGGGCAGGTGCGATACGATACGCATAATGTCGTCGTAAAAGCCCATGTCGAGCATGCGGTCGGCCTCGTCGAGAATGAGGGTTTTGATGCTGCTGAAGTCCACATAGCCCAGATTGAGGTGCGCCAGCAGGCGGCCGGGTGTGGCCACAATAATGTCGGTGCCGGTTTGCAGGGCTTTTTTCTCGCGGTCGAAGCTTTCGCCGGTGCCGCCGCCATACACGGCAATGCTGCTCACATTGGCAAAGTAGGCAAAGCCGGTAAGTGCATTGTCAATTTGCAAAGCCAGTTCGCGCGTGGGCGACACGATGAGGGTGTGTATTTTGCTGTGCTGCGGCTGTTCGAGAATGCGGTGCAGGGTGGGCAGCAGATAGGCGGCCGTTTTGCCGGTGCCGGTTTGCGCACAGGCTATCAGGTCGCGCCCGCTGAGGGTGATCGGAATGGTGAGTTCCTGAATCGGCGTGGCCTGTTCATAGCCCATTGCCTCTATGCCGTCGAGCACCGCGTCGTTCAGATCGAATTCGTAAAAAGTGGCCATTGATTAGGTTACAGAAATAAATGCAGGTGTACTGCGTAAAACTCCGGTGAAGATACGCATTTCGCGGCTATGGCGACTTGTAAAAATTGTGAAGGGAAGGTAATGTATGGGTAATGGACTTGCGGATGTGTGAACCTGTATTTCTTCGTGTGCTACACTTAAACAAGTCTGGAGACTTGTTTAAGTGTAGCGGAAAGTTTATTCGGCTTTGCCGAAGAAAACTTTCCGCAGCCTTTGGGCCTTTGGCCTGCGGGCTGCGGGCTTGGCAGAAAAAAACAGGCTGCCTTTGCGGGCAGCCTGTGTGTGCATGTGTGTGAAAAAATTAAAAAGCGGCAATTTTCTCGCTCTGGTACTGGCCCGACACAAGTTTGTTGCGGATGGCAGAAAACGCATCAACGGTGTATTTCACATCGTCGAGCGTATGTACGGCGGTGGGAATGAGGCGCAGAATGATCTGGCCTTTCGGAATAACCGGATAAACCACCATGGAGCAGAAGATGTTGTAGTTTTCGCGCAGATCGAGGATGAGGTTGGTGGCCTCAGGAATAGAACCGTTGAGGTACACCGGCGTAACGGGCGATGAAGTGGTGCCGATGTTGAAACCGGCTTCTTTCAGCCCGCTTTGCAGGGCGTTGGTTATTGTCCAGAGCTGTTCGCGCAGTTCGGGGTGTTTGTTCATCAGCTCCAGACGCTTGAGCAGGCCAACCACCAGCGGCAGCGGCAGCGATTTGGCGAAAATCTGCGAACGCATGTTGTAGCGCAGGTATTCTACCACGTCTTCGGTTGATGAAATGTAGCCGCCGATGAGGGCAAACGACTTGGCAAAGGTGCCGAAGTAAATGTCTATTCCGTCCTGACAGCCCTGTGCTTCGCCGGTGCCGCCGCCTGTGGGGCCCATGGTACCGCAGCCGTGCGCATCGTCAACAAACAGACGGAAATTGAATTTATTTTTCAGTGCTACAATCTCTTTCAGCTTGCCCTGGTTGCCGCTCATGCCAAACACGCCTTCGGTAAGCACGAGGATGGAACCGTTGGTGCCTTCTACCAGTTTGGTAGCGCGCTCAAGCTGCTTCTCGAGGTTGGCTATGTCGTTGTGCGGATACACAAAACGCTTGCCCATGTGCAGGCGCACACCGTCGATAATGCAGGCGTGCGACTCAGCATCATACACAATCACATCGTGGCGGTCAACCAAACAGTCGATGGCCGAAACCATGGCCTGATAGCCGAAATTGCAGAGGATGGTATCTTCTTTTTTCACCAGTTCGCTCAGGCCGGCTTCCAGCTGTTCGTGGAAGTTTGAGTTGCCCGACATCATGCGGGCGCCCATGGGCTGGGCAAAACCATACTGGGCAGCGGCGTCGGCATCGGCCTTACGCACTTCCGGGTGGTTGGCCAGACCGAGGTAGTTGTTCAGGCTCCAGACCAAACGCTCTTTGCCGCGGAAAATCATACGGTTGCTGATATCGCCTTCCAGCTTGGGGAAAGTGAAATAGCCATGCGACTCTTTGGCATGTTTGCCGAGCGGGCCGCGGTTCTCTCTGATCTTGTCGAACAGGTCTCTCATATCGGGTATGAACTGGTGTTTAAGGCTAAATGGATAGACAAAGGTAAGGGTTTTGGTTAATTCTGCGGGAATGTTGTTTTTGTTTAAACGAACACGTAAATGTTAGCCCGAACTGTGAAATTTATTGCCATTGAAGATTAATACTCCGGTTGCACCGTAACACATAACTTAGAAAACGGCCCAAATACATTTACCTAACGCCAGCAAATGGAGCAGATCAGAACTTACTTTTCCAGATTTATTGAACTGAATGAAGAGGAGTGGCAGGCTTTTTCGGCAGTAATTGTAAAAGAAACCTGCCGCAAAAAACAGTTTTTGCTTGAGGAAGGGCAGCACTGCGATTTTATTGCATTCATCGGCGAGGGCATGTTTCGTTTTTACTACATGCAGGAGGGCGAGGAAAAAGTAACCGCATTCTTTTTTCCGGGCGATTTTGTATCAAACTACCGGAGCTTTCTCACGCATCAACCATCCGATCATTATATCGAGTCGATGAGTGATTCGGTAGTGTATAAAATTCACAGGAGCGATCTGCATGCGCTTTATGCACGTTACAAAAGCATCGAACGCCTGGGCCGGCTCATTGCCGAAAACCTGTATCTGCTGGTTGCCAAAAGACTCGATTCCTTTTTGTACAGCACACCCGAAGACCGCTACAAGGAACTCCTCACCCGCAATTCGCGCCTGTTGCAGGATGTGCCGCAGTATATGCTGGCTTCCTACCTCGGCGTAAAACCCGAAACACTGAGCCGCATCAGGGCACGACAGTAAGCCGGTTTACGTTTTAATTTATTTATTGATCAGAGTCAATGAGTTTTGGCTGACTGCCTGCTCAATTTTGGGCCATTATTCACAATCAAAAAAATGGTTCAATGAAAAAGGCAGGAATACTTGTTACAATGTTGCTCAGCGCATTTACCACAGTTTTTGCGCAGCCTGAAAATGTAGCGGTAAAGAAATGGGGAGCCGAAGTGAATTTACTCTGGCCCATCTTTCCGGGCAATATTTATAAAGGGCAGTTTACTTATGAAACCTGGCGACGAAATGAACTGGCGGGCGATGTGTATGCGGGTTTTCACATCAGGCCGTTTGAATTCAGGGAAGATGAAGGCGATTTTGCCAATTATGCACTTACATTCGGTTACCGGCAGTTTTTCTGGAAAGGCCTGCATGCCGAAGTGTATCAGGCATTCGGGCCGGGCTGTAACCGGAACAATGTAATTGATGGGAAAAATTATACCAGCTGGGATTATGAATTAGGTTTATTGGCCGGTTATCGTTGGGAATTTATTAAAAAAGAAAAACGTGATAAACTCAGAATCAGCCCGTACATCAGCTCACAGCATGGCTTTTACTACCTGGCGGCACAAACTAACCCGCATCCGATTCGGAATTTTGATGGTGAAGCTCCGTTTTATGTAGGGACGCTAAATTTTGGTGTTAAGTTTTAACTGCTATTTTTCCGTCAAAAGTTCAATGTGCCTGAAATGCTCGTGTTGAAGATTGAATTACAATTCAATTTTCTCCCCAAACTCCGGCGCCGAAACACTTCTGAAACCGGTTTCAATCAGGTATTTCGAAAACTCGTTCTGCGCTTCGGTTTCGCCGTGTACGAGATAAACGTGTTTTACTTTTCCCGGATCCTGGCATTTCAGAAAGTCAATCAGCTCGTTGCGGTCGGCGTGGGCGCTGTAGGAACCGATGCGAACTACTTCGGCTTTAACTTCGTGCGGTTCGCCGAAAATACGGACTTCTTTTGCGCCGCCAACTAATGCCGAACCTAATGTGCCGGGCGAGCAATAGCCAACAATTAATATCGTGTTGCGCTCGTCACTGATGCCGTGCTTAACGTGGTGCTTGATACGTCCGGCTTCGAGCATGCCCGATGCCGAAATGATAATGCACGGACGTTCTTCGTAGTTGAGTGCCTGCGAGGCTTCTTTTTCCTGGATGTATTCGAGACCGTTGAACCCGAACGGATCGGGGTCGGTTTCCATGTATTTCAAAATGTCTTGGTTGAAATTCTCAGGATGCTTGCGCATAATGTCTGTAGCGTTTGTAGAAAGCGGACTATCCACAAACACCGGAATCGGGGGCAGGAGTCCGGCGCTTTTCATGCGGTCGAGGGTGTAAACAATCTCCTGAGTGCGCCCGAGGCTGAAACTGGGAATCAGCAGCCGGCCTTTTTTCTCCACGCAGGTGTGGCGCACTACTTCCAGCAGCTGTGCGGCCGAGTCTTCGGTGCTGTCGTGCAGGCGGTTGCCGTAGGTCGATTCGCAGAGAATAATGTCGGCTTGCGGAAACGGTTGCGGCTCGCGCAAAATAAGGTCGTGAAAGCGTCCCACATCGCCGGTAAAGGCCAGTTTTACAGTGCGTTCGTTTTCGGTCAGCGTTAAACTTACTGCTGCGCTTCCCAAAATATGGCCGGCATCGGTAAAGCGGAAACTCACACCTTTGCTCACGGTCCAGTCGGTATCATACGGCACTTTCACAAGCAGTCGCAGAAGTTCGCGCACATCGTCTTCGCTGTAGAGCGGTGCTATTAATTTTTGTCCGCGTTTTTGCCGGCGCTTGTTTACAAAACGCACATCATTTTCCTGAATGCGGGCGCTGTCGAGCAGCATGATTTCGCATAGATCGGCAGTTGCCGGTGTGCAATATACTTTTCCGCTGAATCCTTCACGCACTAAGCGCGGCAGCATCCCGCTGTGGTCGATGTGGGCGTGCGAAAGGATTACGCAATGCACCTGATGCGGATCAAAGCCAAAATGGATATTGCGATCGGCGCCGCCTTCATTTTTGCCCTGAAACAGGCCGCAGTCGAGCAGGATCTGGTGGTTGTTTACCGTAAGCAGGTGCCGGCTGCCGGTAACGGTGCGGGCTGCGCCCATAAATCGGATGTTCATACGCTGAGGCCGGAATAAATGTCCTGCCGATATAAATGTACAATTAAGCCACATACACACAACGCACGTATGCAGGCAACACGTAACTTTACGGCAGTAACCCAACCAACTTTGCGCATTACATTCCTCGGTACCGGCACTTCTATGGGCGTTCCAATTATTGGCTGCCCCTGTCCCGTATGCCAGTCGGCCGATGTGCGCGATAAACGCCTGCGTACTTCGGTACTCATCGAAACACAGGGCAAAACCATTGTCATCGATACCGGCCCTGATTTTCGTCAGCAAATGCTCCGCCACGATGTGCGCAAACTTGATGCGGTCGTGTTTACACACGAGCACAAGGATCATCTGGCCGGCCTCGACGAAGTGCGCGCCTACAATTTTCTCAACGAAATGGTGATGCCCGTGTACGCTACAACGCGCGTGCAGCAGGCCATCCGCCGCGAGTTTGCCTACATTTTCGAAGAGCCGAAATATCCCGGCATCCCGCAAATTGAACTTATTGAATTTGGCAATGCGCCTTTTCACGTAGCCGGAGTACCGTTTCTGCCGGTGGAAGTATTTCACCACAAGCTGCAGGTCTTCGGCTTCCGCGTGGGCGATTTTGTATATATCACTGATGCCAACCGGATAGAGGAGGAGGAACGCAAAAAAATACGCGGCTGCAAGGTACTTGTGCTCAACGCCCTGCGGCGTGAAACACATATTTCGCATTTTACGCTGAATGAAGCCTTAGATGTGGTGCGTGATTTACGGCCGGAGAAGGCTTATTTCACGCATATTTCGCATCAGATGGGGATGCATGAGGATGTGCAGGGGGAATTGCCGGAAGGAGTGTTTATTGCGTTTGACGGGTTGGTGGTTACTCAGAGCGAGAGTGAGAATGAGAATGAGAGCGAGAGTGAGAATGAGAGTGAGAGTGAAAAAATAGAGTGAGAGCGAGAATGAGAATGAGAATGAGAGTGAAAAAATAGAGTGAGAGCGAGAATGAGAGTGAGAATGAAAAAATAGAGTGAGAGCGAGAATGAGAGTGAGAATGAGAGTGAAAAAATAGAGTGAGAATGAGAGTGAGAGCGAGAATGAGAGTGAGAGCGAGAATGAGAGTGAGAGTGAAAAAATAGAGCGAGAATGAGAGTGAGAGTGAGAATGAGAGTGAAAAAATAGAGTGAGAGCGAGAATGAGAGTGAGAATGAGAGTGAAAAAATAGAATGAGAGTGAGAATGAGAGTGAAAAAATAGAGTGAGAATGAGAGTGAGAGCGAGAATGAGAGTGAGAGTGAAAAAATAGAGTGAGAGCGAGAATGAGAGTGAGAATGAGAGTGAAAAAATAGAATGAGAGTGAGAATGAGAGTGAGAATGAAAAAATAGAGTGAGAGCGAGAATGAGAGTGAGAGTGAAAAAATAGAGTGAGAGCGAGAATGAGAGTGAAAAAATAGAGTGAGAGCGAGAATGAGAGTGAAAAAATAGAGTGAGAGCGAGAATGGTTTTTCAGAGCGGAAGGGATAGAGAATGACAAAGTACAGGTTACCTATTTAAGTAAAACCTTTTCAGGGAATATCATTGTGCAGAATGTAGCCGGTAAGTGTATTGTTTTTGAACAACATGGTTACTTTATGACCGTAACTATGCAGTGCGAGCGGTTTACCTTTTAAATCTGTTTTTCCATCGTACAGTATGTCGCCTGTATAAGCCCATTCATATTTTTCAGTACCATTTTCCATTAATTTTTTATCAGGCAAACCATAGATAGCGGTTGCACTTTCTTTGGAACAACCAATTTTTAATCCTTTTTGGGAAGTGAAGTATGATTGAGGCAGGTCAAACGATTTTTTAATTAATCTGTTTAATTCAGGTAATTTCTTGTCGTTGGGAATCGGATTTCCTTGCTCATCGTACAGTTCAATAATTTCAATTAGCTGATATGGAATTTCAGCAGAATTGAAATGATAAATAGCCAGACGATGTCCATCGGTGTACATATCAAAGATGAGGCATTGTTGCAGTGAATCATTCTTGAAGAAAACCCGGTCAGAATTATTCACTCTCAGGGCGTTTATCATATCTTCTGTTACCGGATAATCATCCTTTTTCAGTCTCTTGACAGTATCTCCAGAGTTGATAAAGGAAACTGCCTGAGTTAAGTTTTCTGATTTATATTGTATGTGATCAGAAACTTGTTTATCAGAAGTGTTACTTTTCTGACGCAGATAATTACACGAGAAAAAGGTAAGCACCAGAGTTATTGAAACCCAATATCCGATTTGCATACTCAAAAATAGATACCAGAAATGATGTTTATGGGCTCTGATTGAATAAATGCGATACAAAAGCGAATATCTGCCGGCTGAAAAATACTAACTGATGAGTTCTTCCGGGGCATATTCAACGGTTAGATCAAACGCAAGCACTTCTTTCTGGTTGCTATTTTGATGCTGGAAATTTATCTTTTCCATAATTTCATCTGTAATGTCCACACCGCCAGTTTTCATATTTACCCGCACCATTTCTATGGTATGTATCGGTCCCCAGGGAAATCCCCACCAGCCAAAAATTAACGAAAGCAAATTATACTTCAACCGGTATTTCGAATTGGTTTCACCGGCTTTTATGAAGTGTGGCGAGGAAATAAGCCGGTAAGTAAAAGCTATAACAGAAATGCAATACCCATAAGTGACAAATTTACCCCCTGCGTTAATTTCGGCGTGTATTTGTTCGAGGGTGTGACCGTTGGTCTTTTTTAACGAGAATTTTTTCATACGAGAAAAATAATTGCCTTCGCCGTTATTATTCTGTACTTGAATATCTGTTGAATAAACCTTGATGGATTATTGTCGTTAGCGTCCCAACAACTCATTTACTTTTGCAAGGAATTTTATCGGCATCGGATCATCAGGATCAATCTGATGTGCTTTTTCGAATTGCTTTCTGGCGTTTTCATAATCGCGCATTTTGAAATAGCATTCGCCAATCGAAAACTCAGCCAAAACAGTTCCGGGGTTCTGCATCAGTGAGAGCTTGAAATCTTCAATGGCCTCATTCCAAAGCCCCAAATCCATTTTGCAAAATGCGCGATTGTCTATTGCCTCAAAAAACGCAGGGAAAAGATCTACTGCTTTTGAATACTCGTCAATGGCTTCGTGATATTTTTTTTCGTTGGTAAGTTCGTAGGCGGTTTGGTAGTACTTGTTGGCCAACGGCACATAGTGCTCGGGAGCCTGTGTCTGACGCAAATATTCGTGGTAGCCGATTAAGTCATCCGATTTTACACCGGTGTTTACCAGCAAAACAGCACCACTGAATGCCGATGTGGCAAATGGCGAATGATATACCATAACTTTCAACCCGTTTACCTGTGTGGTATCTGGTAAGCGATCAACAGGCATATAGACTAATACATGGTAGCAGTCAAACTCCGCATCATGCACAAGAAGTTTGAAGAGTGAAAATTTCGAATCGTTTTTTGTATAAAAAATGTCACCGGCTTTAAATGAGTTGGTTTTTTGGGGCTGGTTTTTTCCTGAGAAAAGGTTTTTGAGGAAGCTCATTTTCGGGGTACTGTAAAGATTTATTTCTGATGAAGGTTAGTGTAGTGTGCAATACATCGGTAATATACAAAGATTAAATTCAATGACTTTTTTGGGGAGTCAAATTCTCCCTTAACAACTTGTTTATCTTCACTATAGACATCCAATGATACACCACCAGCACCATCCCCGCCAAACCGGCTACCTGTCCCACAACATTCGGAATAAACGAAAGCAGCTGCGCCACGCACCAGCCGATACCCGATACCAGCCCGAAATCATTTACATTACGCAATGCAGCATTTGATTTTTTCTCTTCTTCCAGCGAATGGGCGAGGTGAATGACAATGAAAAAATCTTCCACAAAATTGAACGGCAGCGCAAACATATACCATACCGAAGCCGGACCTGCTTTGCGGTTTTCGGGCTTTATGCGGCTGAGGCATTTTTGCAGGGTGAGGCAATAGCAGGCCACCATGCCAAAAAAGGCTGTAACAATGAATACAGTCCATCCAATATCAATAGCCAATACTCCGCCCAGCGCGCTTTGGCTGGTTGTGCTTTCAAAATACGGCCATACAGCCCAGGCCATGAGCAATGCGGTAAGTGCCAGTCGGATGAGAACGTTCATGTGCGTTTTGGATTGAATGAAACTGCCGGGCGCAACAGATTTGCCGGCTCGTTTGGCTGGTGAAAAAATGTATTGAAATGATCAGTTTACTTTGTGCCTATTGCCTGCCAGAAGGTTTCGCGGTAGGTATCTGAAATGGGAATCAACACTTCCCCGATACGAATCCGTTCGCGCTCCACCGAATCTATCCTGCCCAGCGCCACCATGTACGATTTATGCACCCTCAGCGCAATGTGCGGGGGAATTTCCTGCTCCAGCTCACCGAAGGTTTGCAGGGTCATGATACGGGTTTTGGTGGTGTGTATGCGGCGGTAGTCGCGCATGCCTTCGATATAAAGCAGCTCATCGAGCATGATTTTTTCGAGGCGGTATTCGGTTTTTACGAAGATGAATTTCTTTTCGGCCTGTGTGTGGCGCGAATGATTTTCATGTGCGCGTTCCACGGCCTGCACGAAGCGGGCAAATGTAAATGGCTTGAGCAGGTAATCGGTTACGCGGAGTTCGTAGCCTTTAAGGGCGTATTCGCTGTAGGCGCTGGTAATGATAATCTGCGCCTGCACGTCCACGGCTTCGAGCAGCTGAATGCCGGTGAGCTCATCCATTTGAATATCGAGGAAAAGCAGATCGACATTGTGTGTGCGCAGAAATGCAAGTGCATCAAGGCTGTTGTCGAACGCGGCAATGAGCTGCAGGTGCGGAAGCTTCTGCACAAATTCGCGTGTACGTTCAAGCGCCAGCGGCTCGTCTTCTACAATGATGCATTTCATGCGCCGGTGAGTGTGAGTTGTAAATGTACGGTGTATTGCGTGCCGGTTTGCGCAATGTGCAACGTGTGCGTGTGCGGGTAAAGCAGTTCGAGGCGGCGGCTGATGAGTTTGTTGCCCAGCCCGCCATTGCTTTCTGCCGGGCGTTGTGTGTCAATAAAATTGCTGCACCTGAAACTGAGCTGCCGGTTTGTGATGTCAATTTCAATGCGCACGGCTTCGTTCTGCTTTTTGTTGGTGGCATACTTAAACGCATTTTCCACAAACGGCAACAGCACCATAGGCGCAATGCGCAGGCCCGCCGTGCTGCCGGTTACCACGCAATGTATAAACTGCGGATTGGCCGAACGGATGCGCTGCAATGCAATGTAATTTTCCAGATGCTTCAGCTCATTGTCGAGCGGCGTAAGTTCCTGCGGCGATTCGTAAAGCAGGTAACGCAATATGCCCGAAAGCTGGTTGAGATAAGCCGAAGCGGTTTCGGGTTCCTTGTTTATCAGCACGTCGATATTGTTGATTGTATTGAACAAAAAGTGCGGATTAAGCTGCGCGCGGATAAGCGCAAGTTCCATTTCAGTATTGCGGCGCTGCTGTTCCTCGTTGCGTTTGAACTCATCAAACCAGCCAATAAAACCTCGCATTACCAAACCAATTATTCCGCTTATCAGGGCCTCAAAACTGATCAGCAGAATAATAAACAAAAGCCCGCTGATAGGCTGATTATTCATGATGCTTATTTTCAGCAAAAACATAATTCCCAGCCCTGTTAATCCGCACACCGCAGCTACTGCAATTTTCACAGCCAGCAGCAGCCACCAGCGCCGCTTTTTTACCAGGCGGTTAAACAGCAGGAAGTAATTGATGTAAAACCCCAGCACGCCGGGCACAATCATCATGCCCAGCATAAGCGTGAACCATTGCCGGGCAATCTTCCCCAAATCATGCGGACCCGGCCCGCGCATTTCGGTAAATGTGGGCAGGAGCAAACCAAGCATTAACGCCAGCAGCAGAAAAAACATCAGCCAGTAGCCAACATGCAGAAGTATAATAACCGGTTTACGCATGTCCCGAAATTAATCTTTAATCGCTTTCCACTTGTACCACGCAAATCCGCCAAGCAGGAAGCCAGCCGAAAACAAATAGGGAAGCGCATGCAGGTGAAAATATTTTCCTGCACTTACCTGCTCCTGCACAAATTCGAGTGCCGGCCACGTGTAGGGAAGAAATGCGCCATACTCCCACTGCAAGGCAATGAGTGCCGATACAAACAATGCGATGCCAATTCCGGCCGGTACAAGAAAATTGCGGAGCAGCATACTCAGCACAAACTGCAGCGAAATTACCGGTAAGGCAGCCAGCATGAGTTTGCCGCTGCGGGCAACATAACGGGCGGTAAACAAACTGTCTTCCGGCACAATAGCATCCTCTATAATGCCCACCGGTAAAACAGCACTCAGCCAGATGCCCGCCGTAAACACCAGCCAGAACAGCGCCGCCAGAAACAATACCACCAGCAGTTTGCCTGTAAACAGCATGAGCAGCGGCACCGGTTGCCAGTGCATGAGCCGCCAGCCGCCGTTTCCGTGTTCGGTTTGAAAAAGCATGCTGATGATAAAAATGATGCCGAGCGGAAGCAAAAACATATTCATAAACTGCCAGCAATTTTCCGAATAGCCCTGCCAGAACTGAGCTGAATGGGTGTGCGCTGCGAAATTTTTGCTTTGCACAAAGGCTTCAATCAGTTTAATAACCGGTATAAACAGCGCTCCGGCTATGGTGAGCCAAAGTGCGGGACTACGGCGCAGTTTAAGCCATTCGGCGGCGAGGGTGTGGAAAAAGAGTGCGGCCATAGTTGCTTACTGTGTGAGTTGGATGAAAACCGATTCGAGATCGCCGGGGGCGGGGGCGAGGTGAAATACGCTTATGCCGGCCGCATGCAGCTGCGCGTTGAAGGCGGCAAGTTGTTCGCGGGGGCAGTGGGTTAGTTGCAGTATTTCGCCCTGCTGTGTGGCTGTAAGTCCGGCAGCGGCGGCAATTTCCAGCGCGCGGCGGTTGTCTGATGTTTCGGCTATGGCGTGGTTGCTGCTGCGGCTGTGCAGCTCACTCACCGGTCCCTGAAAAAGCAGTTTGCCCTGATGCAGTACACCGGCGTGTGTGGCTAATTTGTCTATTTCGGCCAGCAAATGGCTTGAAACCACAATGGTAATGCCGGTTTCGCGGTTCAGTTGCCGCAGCAGGCCGCGCAGGTCAATAATGCCGCCTGGATCGAGCCCGTTTGTAGGCTCGTCTAAAATAAGAAGCTGCGGATTGTGCAGCAGCGCGGCGGCAATGCCCAGTCGTTGTTTCATGCCCAGCGAAAACTGCGACACTTTCTTGTGGCCGGTGTGTGCAAGGCCGGTAATTTCAAGCACTTCGGCAATGCTGCTTTGCGGCACGCGGCGCAGTTGCTGCAGCACACGCAGGTTTTCGGCTGCCGTGAGCCGGGGATAATACGCCGGCGATTCTATCAACGCGCCGGTGTGCTGCAAAACCTTCAACCGGTGTTGTTTCAACTCATCGCCCAGCACGCGTATGCTGCCGCTGTAACGGTTTACAAGGCCCAGCAACAGGCGCAGCACGGTGGTTTTGCCGGCACCGTTCTGCCCCAGAAAGCCGTATATGCTTCCTGCCGGCACACGCAGGTTGAGCTGGTCGGGAATACATATCCCTTTACCAAACCGGTGTGTGAGGGCATGTGTTTCAATGGCAAACTCCATCGCTTGTGTTTTGTGCAAAGTAAGACACAGGTTCGCGCTGCAGCAACTCTAATCAGCCAACCGGGTGTTTTTGTCTGCAAAATGCCGGTCGGGCCAAAAACAAAAATTGCCCCGGGAGGCTTCGGGGCAATTTTTGCGGTTTGCATGTACGGTTGAGGTGGGTTAATCCATCAGCTCAATCATGTCTTCGTTTGTACGCGGACGGCTGCATTTTTTCTCCACCCAGAATTCGTGCGCTTCCATTTCCATGATGTGAAACATACGGTTATCATCACGCACATAGTTGCGGCTTACCAGCATACCGCTGAAACCGGCGCGGTCGCCTTTGCGGAGCATACTTACCACATCATTCACCATATCGCCCTGAATATGAATGCGGAACCAGTAGCGTTCCTTGCGGCCGTTTATCATGTGGTGCTGTACAATAGTGAGGCACACAATCTGTGTACCGTCGCGCAGTGCCATCGGACGCGGATCGGCCGAGAGATTGCCCGAAAGGATAGCGGTATTGTGAATAACGGGCGAAATTCGGGGCTGTGTGTTGGGTAAGTGAGTGTTCATGTTAAGAAATGATATAAATAATGAATAAGAAAAGAGTAAACGAGTAAAGTGAAAAAATGAAACAGATAAAAATGTAAACGTGCTTGCTGAGTTAAAGGCCGGAAAATTAACCGGCCTGTTTCACGGATGCGGGTTCGGTGAAAAACTCCTTTGCCACAATTTCATAAACCTGATGGGTCTTGCCGCCAGGATCGGTATAAACGCGGTTGATGAGTTTGCCTTTTACGTTTACCAGTGTGCCTTTTTGCAGCACTTCCATCATTTGCACCGCCATTTCTTCCCAGGCCAGCACGGTGTACCAGCTGGTGTTTTTGGCTGAATTGCGGAAGTAATGCTGTGCCATTGAAAAGCGCACTACTTTTTTTCCGTTTTTGGTTTCAATCAGTTCGGGATCGTTGCCCAGGTGACCGTTAATTTCAATGTAATTGATGCGTTTTACTTTGGCTTTTGCTTGATTTTCCATTTGTGTAAGTGTAAGAGGCTCTAAGAGTGAAAATGAATGAATAAAATTAGATTTCAGTGTGCAGCAGCCGGAATTAACCGGCCTGCTGAAGTTCGTGCACATTAGCGGTAGTGAAACTGCTTGCCACAATTTCAAGTGCATAGCGTGTTTTGCCTGCCGGGTCAGGATACTCGCGGCTTTGGAGGCGGCCTTTAAACGTAACCATATCGCCTTTGCGAAGCTGGTTCACCATGCTTTCAGCCAGATCTTCCCAGCCAATTACATAATACCAGCTTACCTGTTTTCCGTTGCTGGTATAGGTGTTTTGTGCCAGCGAAACACGCACTTTTTTGTGACCGCTTTTGGTGGTAATCAGTTCAGGATCGCTGCCCAGATGACCGTTAATTTCTACGTTGTTGATGCGGGTAAAGCCTGTTTTGGTTTGAGTGTCCATGTAAATTGTAAGTGTGAAAGGATGAATAATTGAAAAGAGTAAATGAATAAACGGGTGAATTGAAAAGTTAAGGGTGAGAAACACTGTGCCGCACTTGGCAGCATTGAATGGGTGAATGTAAATGTGGTTTGTGTATCGGGCGTTATCCGCCTCTGTCAGCTGGCCCAGCGCAGTTGAAGCTGGTCGGGATGTTCGGGATTTTCCTTTTTCAGCCAGAACTGATCGGCCAGAATTTCGGTAACACGATACGTAATGTTGTGTTTTCCTTCAAACTCACGGGTATTGAGTTTACCGCGAAAGCCTACAAAATCGCCTTTACTGATTTTCTGTACCGCCACAGCCGCCAGTTCATTCCAGAGTACAATGGTGTACCAGTGTGTGCGGCGCTGTCCGTTGGGTGCTACCGTGTGGTGTGCAATCGGAAGCCTTGCTACCTGCTGTCCGTTTTCGAGTTTTTTGATTACCGGTACAATCGCTGCAAATCCGGTAATTGTAACTTCATTTTCGCTTGTGATCTTGTTCATACGATGCTTGCTTGAAAAAATGTAACGTGAAAAAATAAGTAACAGAAAAAAAGAACGTTGAATCCGTGTGTCTTGCAAACCTGCTGCCTGTACTGTTCCGGAAAGCAGTCCGATTGTTTCGACGGTGCAAAGGTGTGGCGGGTTTTTGAGTGAATGCAAGTTTTAAGCGTTTACTTTCGACAATAAACGTTTGTAAACGATTGTACGATATTTATTTTGTTGAAATACAGGTGTATATGATTTTTTGTGGGGCAGCGTTTTTTATTGAAAAAAATAGCTGTGTATGGAAAAAGATGCATGTTGAGACGATAACTTTGGGAAAATAAGGGATCAGTTCCACTCAATTTTCATCTTCACATGCGTCAATACCTTCAATATTTCTATTTGCTGTTAGCACTGGCTGGCGGCGGCATTACATTTTATTTCGTGTTGCAGGGTATGATGGAGCACCACGGAAAATTTGATGTGGCGGAGTTTGTGCGCAGCACGTGGACAGACAATCCTTACGCGCGCAGCCTTACGTTTGATTTCTGGACGGGGGCAGTGGCAGGTACGTTTTTTGTTATGGTTGAAGGCATGCGTTTAAAGATGAGGCGCTGGTGGATTTTTGTGCTACTTATATTTGGAGTAGGATTTGCATTCGGATTTCCCTTATTTTTGTACTCGCGTGAGCGGTTGTTACGGCTGCGCAACCCCGAAAACGCATAATTAATTCAGTACTAACCCCCAATCTATTATTATTGTGAGAAAACTTGCAAGTATCCAGCGCATTAAAGCGCTGGAACCGATTGATGGCGCTGATGCCATTGAAAAAGCCACCGTACTCGGCTGGCAATTAGTTGTAAAAAAGGGCGAATTCAATCCCGGTGATCTGATGGTATATTGCGAAATTGACAGTCAGATGCCTAACCGTCCGGAATTTGAGTTTCTGCGTCCGCGCGGTATGCGCATCAGAACCGTGCGTTTGCGCGGACAGATTTCTCAAGGTATATGCTTTCCGCTTTCGATATTGCCAGAGGGATTTGAAATTACCGAAGATGCAGATTGTACCGATGTGCTTGGAATAACGAAATACGAACCACCCATTCCAGCCTGTCTGGGTGGTGTGGCCAAAGGACGTTTCCCTTCGTTTATTCCCAAAACCGACGAAACCCGCGTGCAGGTGTTGCAAAACATGCTGAATACCTGCAAGGGAACGTCATGCTACATTACCGAAAAGCTGGACGGCAGTTCGGCTACGTACTTTGTTAACAACGGTGAGTTTGGTGTATGCAGCAAAAACCTCGAATTGCTCGAAGATGCTACAAATAGTTTTTGGAAAGTAGCGCGTGAATTGAATATTGAGCAGAAAATCCGTTCGCTGGGCAAAAACTTTGCGCTTCAGGGCGAGCTTATCGGCGAAAGCATTCAGAGTAATAAACTTCGTCTGCGAGGGCAAACCGTTCGCTTTTTCAATGCGTTTGATATAGACACGCACAGCTACCTTAGTTTTCAGGAACTTACTCATTTGTTCAAACAACTTGAACTTGAAATGGTTCCTGTACTTTCCGAAAACTATACGCTCGAAAACGACATTGATGCCATTGTAAAAATGGCCACCGTAAAAAGCAGAATAGCTCCCGATGTGTGGGCCGAAGGAATTGTGATCCGTCCGCTTACCGAAACCTGCAATTCCTTTCTGGCGAATGAGAAAATGCAGGGTGGCCGCTTTACATTCAAAGCCATCAACCCTGAATTTTTGATTAAGTTTGGCGAGTAAGCCGCGATTTACTTCCACTAAAAAGCCCGCCTCAGAAACCTGAGCGCGGGCTTTTCGTTATTGGTGTGCGGAGAATCTTAATTCATCTTCATAAAGCGGCGGATGGCTGTTTTTCCGTCGCTTTCAAACTGCAGGAAATATACGCCCTGCGGCAAAGTGCTGATGTCGATGCTTGTGCCTGAGTTTGTAAACTCGTCGAACTTGATTTCATTCACACGGCGGCCATCAAGGCTGATGAGTGTGAGGGTGGTGGCACCAAAACTGCGGCCTGCATTTACGGTAATTTCGGTTTGGGCAGGTACAGGATAAACAACCAGCGCAGCCAGTTCAGGAGCCTCGGTTACTGATGAAAGATCGGGCTGGATGGGACCGGTGTTGCTGAGTGTAACCAGATCGCCGCTGCTGTTGGTTTGGTTATTGGTGGCGTTGAATGCACCGTAAATAGTAACCGGGCCGCTAGCTGAGGCAGGAGCGGTCCAGTTCCATGTCCAGGTTTTGGTATTTGAAGGTGCAGATGTGCCGGCAGCGCGGTGGGTGATGTATTTTCCCGAACTCTGTGTTTGCGTTTCGGTTGCATTGGTAGCCGTAAAGCTACCCACCTGCGTGCCGTTACCATCCTGCGGAGTAGCCTGAAAGCCGTATTTTATGCTGTTTGAAGCGGCAAATGTGGCGGTGATCTGATAAGTAGATCCGGGTGTGTAACCGGTAGCCGGAATGTTGTGGGTAATAATCCCCTGCTGGTTGGAAGGCGTACCCGAGTGGCAGCCTGTGCAGGTGCCGCCATTATTATCGCCCGGAGCACCGGAACGACCAATGGGTGAACCACTGGTATTGGAAATGGCCGGCTGTATGCCTACAAATGCCACGATACCACAAACAAGAGCGGTAGATAGGAGAAGTACTTTTTTTATCATAGCGACGTTTTTTTGTTGAGCTGACCAAAAATAGGCAGATTTATTTGTATCTACATGGACAAATGAATGTTTTACTGGTATTTATTTGGTCAGCCAGGTATTAATTTGCTGTTAATAACCGCTATGAAAAGAACTAAAGCCTTGCCGGAAGCGGATTTTAGCTTCCTCGTTTTTATTTCGTACAGAAATAAAACACAGATCAGCGGGCATTTGTTATTTTTGCCCGTTCAGTTTTAACAAAGCACTTAACCAAACTTCAGATATGGGCGTTCTCGTCAGCAAAAACTCGAAAGTTATTGTACAGGGCTTCACCGGAAGCGAAGGTACTTTTCATGCCGGACAGATGATTGAATTCGGTACCAATGTGGTAGGCGGCGTTACGCCGGGCAAAGGCGGCACCTCGCACCTCGATCGTCCGGTATTTAATACGGTATCTGATGCCGTAAAGGCAACCGGAGCCGATGTGTCTATCATTTTCGTGCCCCCGGCTTTTGCTGCCGATGCAATTATGGAAGCTGCCGATGCAGGTATAAAAGTAATTGTGTGCATCACCGAAGGCATTGCCGTGAAAGACATGGTGGCTGCAAAAGAATACCTCCGTGGCCGCGATGTGCGCCTGATCGGGCCCAACTGTCCCGGCGTAATTACTGCCGGCGAAGCCAAAGTAGGCATCATGCCCGGCTTCGTATTTAAGAAAGGAACTGTGGGTATCGTGTCTAAATCAGGCACACTTACATATGAAGCGGCCGACCAGATTGCCAAAGCCGGTCTTGGCGTTACCACCGCAATTGGTATTGGCGGCGATCCGATTATTGGCACCACAACCCGCGAAGCTGTGGAACTGCTCATGAACGATCCCGAAACCGAAGGCATTGTAATGATCGGCGAAATTGGCGGCGGACTCGAAGCCGAAGCAGCACGCTGGATTAAGGAAAACGGTAACAAAAAGCCTGTGGTTGGCTTTATTGCCGGCCGCACCGCACCCAAAGGCCGCACCATGGGCCACGCCGGTGCCATTGTAGGCGGCGCAGAAGATACAGCCGAAGCCAAAATGGCCATTATGCGCGAATGCGGCCTGCACGTGGTTGAATCGCCCGCGCAGATTGGTAAAACCATGGCGCAGGTGCTGGGCAAGGTTACCGCATAACACAATCAACAATTGTTGAAAAACAAAGAAGAGCAGCCGCAAACTGCTCTTCTTTTCTTTTGCTCCCGGCGGTAACTTTACACCTGCTTATGCTTCGCCATTTATCTGTACTCAACTACGCACTTATTACTAAGCTGGATATTGAATTCCAGCCCGGCCTTACCATTATTACCGGCGAAACCGGCGCCGGAAAATCCATTCTCCTCGGTGCGCTTGGCTTGTTGCTTGGCCAGCGGGCCGATGCGGCCGCGCTTTCCGATAAAGCCACTAAGTGTGTGGTGGAAGGGCATTTCGAAGTAAAGGATTTTTCGCTGCAACCGCTTTTTCAGCAACATGATCTCGATTATGCGTCCACCACCATCATTCGCCGTGAAGTAAATCCCGAAGGAAAATCGCGCGCGTTTATTAATGATACGCCGGTTAATCTTACCGTGCTGCGCGCCATTACTGAAAAGCTGGTTGATATTCACTCGCAGCACGAAACACTTACGCTCAATGATTCCGATTTTCAGCTTTCCCTGCTCGACTCACTGGCCGGGCATGAAGCACTGCTGAACGACTACCGCACACAGTTTGTACAGTACAAAAAACTGGGCAAACAGCTCGACGAACTCCGCGAGCAGGAAGCTGCTTCGCGCCGCGAACTGGAGTTTAACCGCTTTCAGTTCGACGAACTGGATAAAGCCCAGCTCCAGCCCGGCGAACAAACCACCGCCGAAGAAGAACTGCAAACGCTGGAAAATGCGGAGACCATTAAAAGCGGACTGAGCAAAGCGGTTTACACCTTAGATGGTGCAGAGCAATCGCTGCTGCAGGCGCTGGCCGATGTGCGGAATACCGTGGGGCAGCTGGCGCGGTTCAATCCGGCTATTGCTGCGCTGCACGAGCGCCTTCACGTAAGCCACATCGAACTCAAAGACATTGCCGCCGAGCTCGAAGATCTTGATGGCAGCGTACAGCATGATCCGGCCCGCATTGCACACCTGAGTGAACGGCTTGATCTGATTTACCGACTCGGTCAAAAGCACGGTGTGAAAACGGTAGAAGAACTGCTTGCCATAAAAAACGAGCTCGATGCGAAAATTGTAGCAGCCGGCTCGCTCGAAGAACAGATTAACAATGCAGCAACGGCGCTGGCTGCACTGCAAACCAAACTTCAACTGCTGGCTGCGCAGCTCAGCAAAAAGCGGCAAACCGTAGCGCCCAAATTAGTAAAGTCGGTGCAGGAAATGCTGCACGAACTGGGCATGCCCAACGCCACGCTGGAAGTACACATGAGCGAAGAAACTACCCTTCGTGAAAGCGGCACCGATAAGGTAAACTTCCTGTTCAGCGCCAACAAAGGCATGGCCGCACAGCCGCTGAGCAAAGTAGCTTCGGGCGGCGAACTCTCGCGCCTCATGCTCAGCCTCAAAGCCCTGCTGGCCAAACACACCGCGCTGCCCACCATCATCTTCGATGAAATTGACACCGGCATTTCGGGCGATATTGCCGCACGTACCGGACTCATTATGGAACAAATGGGCAAAAACCTGCAGGTCATTGCCATCACCCACTTGCCACAGGTAGCAAGCCGTGGCAAAAATCATTTGTTTGTATATAAGCAGGAAGGCAAACAACGCACCGAAACCAGTATCCGCACCCTCAACGGCGATGAACGCGTGCAGGAAATAGCCAAAATGCTCAGCACCGGCAAGCCCGGCGAAGCCGCGCTGAAGAACGCAAAGGAGTTGTTGGGGAAGTAGTGAAGTACATTACTGAATAATTACTTTTTCATTGTACATCACTGAGCCGCATTGCAGGCGAAGTATATAAATGCCCGGTGCTAAGTTTGACGTATCGAGTTTGAACGAACGAGCACCGGGAGTTTGTAAGCCTTGCTGCACATTCGCCACTTCAGCACCCAGGTAATTATACAGTTGATACGAAACATGAACTGCGGCTGGCAGAGAATACTCCACATTCAGAAAATGAGTGGCCGGATTGGGATAACATTTAAATGTAGCGGATGCCGCATTTGTTTGAACGCTTAACGGCGTGCAAAGCCCCGGAATACTATCGTCAAGCCACTGCAAACGAATACGGATCCAGTTTTTGAGCGAATCCAGTTCGCCATAGTATGTAGTGGCAACCGGTCCGTCGTCTGGTGCGGGGCCGCTTATGCCTAATATCGGCCATTTCTGAAAATGCCGGGCCTGCGCATGCTGCACAAGTTGCCCGATACTGTCGATATACGCAAAAAGATAGGTCGTGTCCAGAATTGTTTGCCGGTATTGCTCATAGGTGCAGCGCAGTTCATTGGCAAACGTGCTGTCCTGCAACAAACGTACATACCAGCCGGTTGAATAGTTGTCAGTAAAACAGTCATTTATCTTATGCGCCCAGCCGGCTCCGTTGTTGGCCTGAAAAATGGAACAGATCGCCATATTTTTCCAAGCCCAGTCGAAATCCCAAACCGGCCCGGCCTGCAGTTTGCCGCCATTCGAGAATTTATCCTTGTGAAAGAATACACTCTTCTTAAACCCGTCGGCACTGCGCGCCACTTCATTTACAATAAAATAGTCGATAAACGACTTTGTGTCCATGTAGTTGCGGTATCCGGTAGCTGTATCGGCAAAATTGCTGCTGTAAAGCGCCGTTTCCAAACTGTCGATAAACGCGGCGATATACGTTTTCTGAGCGGGCATAATGGCAAACTGATCAGGGTATTCATACACAAAATGCACATCAAAACCAGGATGATCAATGGGCGAATAATTGGACTGGAAGCTGTTGTTTGCATTCCAGTAGTTCTGCTGCAAAATATACCCGCCGGTCAGCTCATCGCCCAGCGTATCCTGCGGATTCAAACGCGCAATGTTTACACGGTTGGCATCACGTTTTATCTTTTCACCAATTACATAAATACCTTTATAGGAACTGTCCACAAGCACTTCGCACAATTGTGCACGCGGTGTGTAGTTTCCCATTTCACCAAACAAATGATATGAAATAAGATTTTTTACCAGCGAACGGTCATTGTAATTTGATAACAGCACCCAGTCGTTTTCGGGCGGCATGCCCAGTATCGGCACATTGTTATTTCCTCCGGCCGAATCTCTTGTTTCAAACCCATACGGACTTTGCGGATAACCCGCAGAGGTCAGTCCGCGAATTTCGATACCCACGTGACCGTTGTATATATTGGCACTGTCGTTGATATAAGTAATCGTATTCGGACCATTGTATTTGATTTCCATCAAACAGCTAATCTTCGTGTCTTCAATAATGGTTTGATTCAGAGTGTGAATGATCACTATGGGTAATTCAGAACTATCAAGCCGCACAGTGCCAAGATCAGTTACACAAATTTCAAAACTGCCCGAAGCTCCGTTCCAGCCAAAAGCCTGAATGTAAATTCTTGAACCGGGAGTCAGGTCGTAGGCAAGCAGATAGGAATAATAGCCGTTTCCTCCGTCATCATCACAAGCCGTAAACTGCGGAACAGTGCAGGATGTATCTGTCCAGATGGCGAGCCCGGTATCATTGATAGTACCGCTGTCGGTTTCAATAGCCAGATTGCCCGAAGCCGGAACAAGCATGGTAAACCACACATCGCCTCCCTGATAATTGGCGCAGTTTGGATTTAGTCCGCTGCCCGGAAAACCAATATTGCTGGTAAAGATGCACTGTCCGGTATCAATCGGAATTGCCGTGCACGGATGGCTGCCTTGCAGAAGCGGTGTATTGCAATTGCCTATGGAAGAAAATACATTGCCTGTATCCGGGTTTGGCCCATCCTGAAAAACAATATTCCAGGAAGAGTCCTGAAGCGTGTACGAGTTCTCGTTTTCATAAGCTCCTGCTGTGTAAACTACAGTAAGGCTATCGCCGTTGCATACAGAAAAAACGGCAGCACTTCCAAAGTTGACGGCGCTGTATGTTCCGGTTAGTGTATTATTCACGAAAACCTGAAGGGAGGCTCCATTCCAGCCGTCGCCATAACTGTCGTTCATCGTTAACCGGTAATTGCAGCATTGTGCATGAAGGACTTCAAATTGAAGGCTCAACAAACAAACGAGCAAAAGAAAGCGGATGCGGATACTTTTCATGGCTGGATATAGCTGCACTTAGAGGAACAATGGCTTGAAACGGGTATCGTTTACCAACCTGAAATAAGTATGGGTGTAACGATTTAGTGTTTTTCAAATGTACTGTATTTCAGCGGAATAAGAATAGGGTGGAAGTTAGGGGGAGAAATTTTATGTGCTATCGGGGTAAACGTGTTGAGCCGGGCATATTACTTAAAAGCCTTTTTTGTGGCAACGGTGTAAAATTGGAACAGAAAAATTGGGAAGATAACCCGGAGCATCGGCTATACCGGATATAAAAATGTGGTTAGGTGATAAACGTGTCCGGGAACTGCCATTCTCCCGCAAATCGTATATTTACCCCGTCAAAAAGAACCAGAAACTAACTTTATGGCTAACAACCTGCTTAAAGGAAAACGCGGCATCATTTCAGGTGCGCTTGATCATAACTCGATTGCCTGGAAAGTGGCTGAACGCGCGCATGCCGAAGGCGCTCAGTTTACACTGACCAATGCCCCCATTGCCATGCGCATGGGCGAAATCAACAAACTGGCTGAGGCAACCGGCTCCAAAATCATTCCGGCTGATGCTACCAGTGTGGACGATCTGAAGGCGCTCTTTGAACAATCGCAGGAGGCGCTGGGCGGTAAAATTGATTTTGTGCTGCATTCCATCGGCATGTCGCCCAACATCCGCAAAGGCAAGCCTTACAGTGATCTTAATTACGAATTCTTCAATAAAAGTCTGGATGTGAGCGCACTTTCGCTGCATAAAATGCTGCAGGTGGCTTACCAGATGGATGCCATTGCCGAATGGGGCTCGGTGGTTGCGCTTTCGTACATTGCCGCACAGCGCACCTTTCCGTTTTATACCGATATGGCTGATGCCAAAGCACTGCTCGAATCCATCACCCGCAGTTTTGGCTACCACTATGGCAAACACCGCAAAGTGCGTATAAACACCATTTCGCAGTCGCCCACCAAAACCACGGCGGGTGGCGGTATTGCCGGTTTTGAAGACTTCTTCGGTTTCGCTGATCAGATGTCGCCCCTGGGCAACGCCAGTGCCGATGCCTGCGCTGATTACTGCGTTACACTCTTCTCTGATTTTACCCGTATGGTAACCATGCAAAACCTCTTCCATGATGGCGGCTACTCAATGACCGGCATCAGCAGCGAGGTAATGGATATGTTTGGCAAAAAAGCATGAGCGGTTTCCATTCATTGAATACTTTACACAAAAAAGCGGCAGATAGAAATACCTGCCGCTTTTTCTTTTGTGGTTGTATTGCGTAAACCCGTCAGGGCGACTGCTTAAGCAGTTTAATATCCTTGCGCTGTTCGCTCATGGCGCCAATATCAAATACAATTATTGTTTCGATAAGCTGTTTGCAGCCGGGTGCATCTACGGTCATTACATATTTACCGGGTGGCAGGGCCAGTACAAAACGGCCGGTGCGGGCATTGGGTTTGTAATCGCCCACCATTTCCTGTGTTTTAACATTGGTTACACTCATTACTACCTTCGAAAAATCAAACGCCGAATCGGGCGGAAGAATGGTGCCAACCACGGCTGTAAAGCTTTCCTGCTGTACTTCGTTAAACACTACGCGCCAGATGTCGAGGTCGCCCATGCCACCTTCTCTCGCAGCCGAAACATAGGCCACACGGTTGTTTTCGGTAAACGAAATGGTGCGGTTGTCTTCGGGCGTGTTAAGCGGATAGCCGAGGTTTTGCGGCGTGCTCCAGGTGTTTTCTTCCTCGTTCCATACGCTCATAAATAAATCGAAACCGCCCATGCTGTTGTGCCCTTCGGAGGCAAAATACAAGGTGTGTCCGTCGGGCGACATAAACGGGAAGTCTTCGCGGTAGGGGGTGTTAAGTGCGCTCAGGTTTTGCGCCTTGCTCCATTCACCGTTAGGTAGTTTGCGGCAAATCCAGATGTCGGTTTCCCCTTCGCCACCTTCACGGCGGCTGGCAAAGTAAATCTGGTTGCCATCGGGCGAGAGGCTGGCGGCCGTTTCAAAGCCTTCGTTAATGCTGGTGGCCATCTTTACAGGCTTGCCCGGCGATTTACCGCAGGGCGAAAGGTAAATATCGCCCGCCGTGCTGATGTTGTCGATATAAACCGTCATCCAGCTTCCATCGGCCGAAAGTCCGGTGGTTTGCTCATCATACGTGCCGTTTACCTGCCCGCCGGCATTTTTTGCCTTTTGAAACAATCCGTTTTGCGAGCGGGTAATCCAGATGTCAGACGCATAGTAACCATCCATCTCTACCGAGCCTGCGCCTAAATTCCCCTTGCGACGCGAAGTATAAACGAGCATCGACTCATCGGAGGTAACAAACGGATAGTAGTCGGGAAATTCAGAATTCACTTCCTTACCGGCGTTTTCAAAGGTCACATTCAGCGGACGTTTCACCAGCAGTTTGGCATTCTGACATTGGGAAATACCCATTTGTGCTTTGGCTTTGTCTTTGGCCGCACTCACTTTGGCGCTGTAGGTCTGATAGGCTTTTATCGCATCATCAAACTTGTAATCGAAATGGTAGGCCTGGCCGAGATAATACCAGTTCTCTATATCGGTATTGGGCTGTTTGGTGAGGTATTCGAAAAACGGGATGGCTTCTTTTTTGGCAATGTTGGTGCGCAGGTAACAAATGCCGGCGCGCTGATTGTACTCGGTGTGTTTATATTCTTTTTTGGCCAGCGCCACATACAGCGGAAGTGCCATCACGAAGTTCCCGTGCGAGAAATGTTCGGCCGCAAGCGCAGGATCAACAGCCGTTTTGGGCTGTGCGCGCAAAACTGCCGTCAGGCTAATGCAAATAATCAGCAAAACAGAACGCAGCAGAATCGTTCTCACGGGGTAGATAGCAGTGTGTTGAATTGGTCTCAGTTGGGTAGGTTTGGTAGTTGTTAAGCAAATGCCATACCGTACTGTTCAAAGATAGAAAAAACGGGCTTTTTGAAGCCCGTTTTTATAGGTTTGTAAACAGAAATCAGGATAAAAATTCCTGAAAACCGATCAGTTTTTTGCACAGTTACTGAATCATAAGGCGTTGTGAACCACGGCCGGCGGTTGTTGTCACACGTATTACATATGCGCCTGCTGGCAATGTTTCAATATTCATGGAAAGCAAGGAGGTGCCCCTGCCTGCTGACCAGCTCATGCATACACGTCCGCTTACATCCATAATTTCTACAAGGCCGTTTTCATCAGTGGCAGGCATTTGTACAAACACCGCATCATTTGCCGGGTTGGGAAATACGTTAAATGAGAATGACTGTTCATTTTCTGCTACCCCCACCGCAGTATTTACCCATATAAAACGCAGGCCGGATATGGGTTTTATGGAGGAGGTCATTGTAAGTGATCCGTTGTTGCTGATTGATGCGGTGCTTTGCTGCCAGCTTGTGGTTGATGTGCGCGAATTAAAATCGCTATTCAGTATGCCGCGCAATCCAACCTGATAGGTATAAGCGTTTGCGGAGGCCGAAAGCACATCATAAGCCATTTCCACCGTGTTGCTGGTTTCGTGAAGAATAATTTGAAAGTTAAAACAATCAATAAATCCGTTGTTTGCAAAACGCCCCACATTGCGCCACTGAATTACACACTGCCGGTTGGGGGCAATCCCCACGGTTTCCACACGTATTTCGCCAAGGCAGGTGTAAGTAAAAGCAGTTGTGGTTGACAGGGCATTCTGACTCAGAATCAGCGTATTTCCGTTAATTGCGGTAACTGTTGTGCCGGCAGGAAGATTTGTTGCACTAATAATGCAACCCACATAAATTCCCGGAGGTAATTGGGTACAAACCATCTGGTCAGAACCACTGGTTGTGGAAGCGGTAAAGGTAAAGCCCAGCCTTAAATCTGAACCTAAGGCCGAAATAATGTTACCCGTACTCAAGCCTGAAATTGGGAAATACGCACTTGGGGGATTAGAATTACCCATTGTAATGTAGCCATTTGAGCTTACCGCAAACTGCGTATAGTTCACATTATTGTAGTTGAACGTGAAGCCAATATTATTAAGTGAAAAAGTAGCATCATCAGCTGTACCTGCAATAATTAAAGAGCCTGCATTAATGAAACTGAATGGTGCTGTATCCTGTGAGAATACATAGGTTGAAGCCACCTGCGCGTGCACATGAACGGAAAGCCCCAGCGTTAATGCCAGAAAATAAATATGTTTCATTGGTTTGGAGGGATTAATGAGCTAATAAATTTAGTCTTTTTGATGAACTTGTCAAATGGATCTTCACGTGTAGTCGCAGCATTCTGCACGGTAAATAAATACGGCTGCTTCGAAACAAAGCAGCCGTATCTGTTTAAGTTCACTAAAGTGTGATTAATATCCTCTGATTTTCACATACTGGTACTTCTCATAGACCTCACGTTTTTTTTCAAAATCAGAACGATAGGTGGGGCCGAGTACGTATGCATTCACTTTTACCCATTTCACTTTCGACATGTCCACGCCGCGTGCTTCGAGCGCACTGTTTATTACTTTCTGTGCCTTGGCGGCTCGGTCTTCTGCAAGGGCCTTGTTGCTTTCAAAACGGCGGGTAGGGACTTGTGAAGCGGCTGCAGTAACACGGAATCTGATGCTGCCGTATTTATTGATGTGCGCAACACAGCTGTCGATGAATTTTTTGAAGTCTTCATCCTGCGGATCAATACCCGAGATGTTGTATTTAAAATGCATCTCAAAGCTAAGATTCTTTGTTGATGTGAGTTCGGCCCTTACATCGCGCACATTGCGTTTGGGGCGCACAGCTACAGGGTTCAGTGTATCGCCGGGTATGTTGATGCCTGTATTGCGTATGCGGGTTGTATCAAGCGGAAGATCAGGACGAATGTTGCCAAGTACCAGATCGCGCAAATCCACACCGCGTTCAATCACATCAAACTCTGATCCTACCGGCACATCAATAATTTCATTCGTGTATTCTTTGCCATCTACAAAATAACTTACCAGATAGGTTGATCCGGGCGGCAGAATAACCATAAACGAACCGGTGCGCATGTTAGGGCGGTAAATGCCTTCAAGCTCACTGGTTTGTGTGTTGGTTACGTTTATTTCAATGAACTGTGTCAGCGGCGATCCGTCTATATTGTAAATACGGCCTTTGAGCAGGGTCAGCGGTTGTGATTTAGGTTGCTCAAGGTTGGCAATGAATATGTCTTTGCCGCCTTTGCTGCCAGCGCGTTCGGATGAAAAATAACCGCGTTTGCCATCAACGGAAGTGATAAAAAACACATCATCTTCGGCCGTATTGATCGGGTATCCGGCGTTTGTAGGTTCAGCCCACACACCTTCGTCGTCTTTTGTGGTAAAGAAAATATCAAAGCCCCCCATTGAGCTGTGACCTTCGGATGCAAAGAAGAGTGTAACCTGATCAGGGTGAATAAACGGAGCATCTTCGTTGAAAGGCGTATTTACTTTCGGGCCCAGGTTGAGGGCTTTACTCCAACGGCCGTTGGGAAGTTTCACGCACCGGTAAATGTCTCGTCCGCCAAATCCGCCCGGACGATCACTTACAAAATAAAGTGTTTCCCCGTCGGCCGAGAGGCAGGCGTGAGGTTCCCAGTATTTGGTGTTGATGTCGGATCCAAGCGGAATGGGTTGTGACCATTCTTTACCGTCGTTTGTACTGGCGTAAATATCGCCGCCGTTATCGTCTTTGTAAATGAAAAGTGTTTGCCCGTCGGCCGAAAGCGAAATGGTGGCTTCGTTGGTAGGCGTTTGCAGGTAAGCAATTGTGCGGGGTGAACTCCACGAACTGTCGGGCTTGCGTTCGCACACATAAATATCTTCGTAAAAATCACCGTCGATAGCCCGTGCACCTTCGCGACGTGATGTAAAATAAATGGTGTTTTCGTCGAGCGAGAAAACCGGACTGTACTCACTGCCTTCTGAGTTAATGCTATCGGGCAAAGAGGAGATTTTAACCGGCAGGGGAGAGGACACCTGCAGCCGTGCCTGATTGCACCAGCGCAGGCGGTTGTCAATATCGGCTGCAAGCTGCGCATTGCGTGTACCGATTATGCTTTTGTATTTATTCAGATAAATTTCGGCCGAGTCGAACTGGTAGTTGAGATGATAGGCCTGTCCAAGAAAGTAATAGCACATTTCGGGTGCTTTTTTCTGGCGGTAATCATATTCATCGTAATTGCGGGTAACATCCTGCGCAGCGCGGCGGAGGTAAAACAGCGACGAACGCTTGTCGTTTGACGCTTTGAGAATGCACAAGCCTACTTTCCAGTGAATATTGGCACCTGAAGAATCGCTGGTGTAGGCTTCACGAAAGAAACGCAGCGCAGCCGGATAGTTTTCCTCGCCAATCAATAAATTGCCCTGATTGAAGTTTTGCCTGAAATCGCCGGGAACAGGATCCTGCGCCTGCGCTTTGTACGTAACGGCAAACATCAACAGTATAAAACAGAAACGCAGTTTATTCATAATCTGGTTCAGGAATTATTTGGCAAACGGAGCACAATGGTTAAAAAACAAAAATAAGCAATCTGAATAAACTTAGCCGCACCCTTTAAAATGAAAACGCCTCCGGTTTGGCCGAAGGCGTTTGATCTACGTGTAAACCTTTACTTTTTCTTTTTGTCTTTCAGGTTTTCCGGTACTTCTATGGGCTGTACCAGATCTTTCAATTTTCCGTCGGTACTTAGGATTACAAACTCAAAGCGGCGGTTGAGTGCCATTCCCGGACGGTTGGGAGAGCCGTTTGGATTGTAGTTGATGGCAATTGGCGTTTTTTCGCCAAAGCCTTTTGTGCGCAGTCGGCTTCGTTCAATGCCGTTTTCCACTAAATAGTTGGCCACGCTTTCGGCACGTTGTTCAGAGAGGCGCTGGTTAAGCTCGTCGCTGCCGCTGGCATCTGTGTGGCCGTCAATTTCAATAATGAGTTGCGGGTAGCGTTTCATGAGGTTAACCAGTTTATCGAGTTCAGCTTTTGATTCGGGCTTCAGTACTGATTTACCTGAGTCGAAGAAGATATTGCGCACCACAATTTTCTGTCCAACCTGAAGTGGTGCAAGTTCTACCGGGCGTTCAATTTGCTGGTAAGCCATTGAATCAACAATGTTGATATTGTCTGACTGGAACAGGAAATCTTCGGCTTCGTAGGTAACTGCGTAGTTTTTACCGGGCGGGAGAATAATTACGTATCGGCCGGTTGCGCTGTTTGGTTTATAACTGCCAATCAGTTCGCCTGTTTCCACATCGGTTACGGTAATTATTGCACCGGGAGCCGCGCCGCCGAATATGCTTGTAATTTCACCTGTAAGAACGGTAAGCGGGGTTTGTTCTTTATCGGGGAAGGTAAGGAAGCAGATGTCTTTTTCACCATTACCATCAGGGCCGGTTGCGGTTGAATAGTAAGCGTGGGTATTATCTGCAGTGGGAATAAAAAACAGGTCATCGTCGCTCGAATTTACCGGGTAACCAATGTTTACCGGTTCGCTCCAGCCGTTGTCTTCGTTCCAGGTTGAAAACAGAATATCAAACCCGCCCATTGAACGCGGACCGTTTGAGGCGTAGTACAGTGTAATTCCGTCGGCCTGAATGGAGGGCGCATCTTCATCAAACGGCGAATTGATTTCGGGCCCGAGGTTGGTGGGTTTCGACCAATCGCCGTTGGGTAGTTTTACCGAGCGCCAGATGTCGCGTCCGCCAAATCCACCTTCGCGGTTACTTACAAAATAAAGCGTATTCCCATCGGGCGAAAGCGATGCGCTCGGCTCCCAGCTTTTGGAGTTCACATTGTCAGACATTTTTACCGGCTGGGCCCATTCGTTACCATTCAGCAAACTGGTGTAAATATTTCCGTCGCCGTTAAAATCTTTGTAAATAAACAACTGCTGACCATCGGCGCTGATGCCCATGGTGGCTTCATGTCCGGGCGTATTCAACACCGCCAGCGGCCGGGCTTCCGACCAGCTGTCGCCGTTTTTCTCACACATGTAAATGTCTTCAAAATACATCCCGTCGCGTTGGTCAATGGTGTTGTTAAAACCGGGTCGGCGAGTGGTGAAAATGAGCACTTTTTCATCGGCCGAAAGCACAGGCGAGTATTCGGGATATTGAGAGTTAACATTACTCCCGAGGTTTGTAACGCTGATATTTACCGGCGACTCAACAAGTTGTTTACCGGTGCGGCATTGGGCCAGAAAGAGATTCAGGTCGCGCTGTTCGAGCTTATTTGCGCTGTCGGCGTAGTTGGTTTTGTAAAGTGTGTAGTAGAAAGAGGCTGAATCGAAATGCAGGTTGTATTGCAGCGACTGAGCGTAGGCATAGTAAGCGCCTACGGGCGCGCGGCGTTCCTTGAGGCGGCCTTCACGGGCTTTGGGCGATGCCGTGTTTACTGCATTACGCAGGTATTGTTCGGCATTTTTCTTCTGGCCCTGTACATTCAGGCATGAAAAGCCGAGGCGGTAAGCCACACTGCCGTTGGTTGTATCCATTTGATACAACTGCGTGTAAAGCGGAATAGCCTTTTCATACTCTTCGTTAATGAAAAGTTCATCGGCTTTGGCCTGCATTTTACGGTATGCACTGCGTTGGGGCAGCTTAATGGTAAATGCACTCAGCAGGAGGGAGACAAGCAATACTGCCGGCAGTAGTTTGAGGGTGTTGGTATGCTTCACATTGCAAATATAGGCGATAGGGACAGGGCGTGAAAGCTAAAATAATGCATAAAATCAGTTGTTAAGAAAAACGAAAGAGGCTGTCTCTACCTTTTGAGACAGCCTCTTCTAAAAGTATAGGATTTACCCGATCAGAGTTCACGTTTCGGGTCAAACTGCTCAAGATAGTCGGCCACACGGCGCAGGAAACTGCCGCCCAGCATGCCGTCCACCACGCGGTGATCATAGGAAAGGGAGAGGAACATCATGTGGCGGATGGCAATTACGTCGCCCTGCGGTGTTTCGAGTACTGCGGGGCGTTTGCGTATTGCACCCACCGCCAGAATGGCTACCTGCGGCTGGTTGATAATGGGTGTACCCATTACGTTGCCAAAGCTGCCTACGTTGGTAATGGTAAATGTACCGCCCTGAATTTCATCGGGCTGGAGTTTATTGGCACGGGCGCGGTTGGCAAGATCATTTACCGTTTTGGTAAGGCCTACCAGATTCATGCGGTCGGCGTTTTTGATCACCGGCACAATGAGGTTGCCGCTGGGCAGTGCAGCCGCCATGCCGATGTTGATGTTCTTACGCATGATGATTTTCTGGCCGTCAACCGATACGTTTACGCCCGGGAAATCTTTGATGGCGCGCACTACGGCTTCCACAAACACGGGTGTGAAAGTGATTTTCTCGCCTTCACGCTTTTCAAAGTCTTTCTTAATACGGTCGCGCCATTGTACGAGGTTGGTTACATCGGCTTCCACGTAAGAAGTTACGTGAGGCGATGTTTGCTTGCTCATTACCATGTGATCGGCAATGATTTTGCGCATGCGGTCCATTTCCACAATTTCGTCGCCGGGCATGAGCGGTACTGCGGGTTTTGCTGCCGGAGCCTGCGTTTGCGGGGCAGCGGTAACGGTTTGAGCCACACCATTACCGTTGGCCGAAACCGTGGCAGCCACTTGTTCCTGCACCTGCGTGTGGAGTTTTCCCTTATTGGGCAGGTAGCCCAGAATATCGTTTTTGGTTACCCGTCCGTGCAAGCCGCTGCCTGCAATGGATTCGAGTTCGGCCATGCTGATGCCTTCTTCTTTGGCAATGTTGCGCACCAGCGGCGAGTAGAAGCGGCCGCTGTCGCCTGTTTTGGCAAGTTCGCCGGCCGGAGCTGCCACGGTGGCAGCCGCCACAGCGGTTTGTGCTGCGGGAGCCGTAGTTGTGGCCGCAGGTGCCTGCGGAGCAGCGGGAGCTGCAGCCACGGCTTCTGTGCTGATGAGCGCCACCGCCTTGCCTACCTGCACCACATCGCCTTCATTGAACAGCTTTTTGGCCAGAAAGCCTTCAAACGGAGAGGGAATTTCAGAATCCACCTTATCGGTAGCAATTTCCAAAACCGGCTCATCGAGCGCAATTTTATCCCCTTCGTTTTTCAGCCATTTGATGATGGTTGCTTCTGCAACGCTCTCACCCATTTTCGGCATAATCAGTTCAACCTGTGCCATAATGCGAGTTGGTAAAAGTTCAGTAGGCGCAAAAGTAGCATTTTTTTGAGTGTATGAGATGCCTGCGAATGCCTACTTGATGTTAAAATGCGGGTGGTGAGCCACTTGCTGTATCAGAGCGTGTTAGGATTTTTTCTATTAATGATTTTGCGTCTTTTTTGACCGCTCTTCGTTGCTTGACCCTCCAGGTATTGACTCAAAAAGCGCCTCAATCGGCCAAAAAATCATGCAAAATCAAAGCGCAACAAAAAAATCCTAACACGCGCTCAGGCAAATAAAATTAGTGCGGAAACAGCGTGTCGAAAGTTTTGAATGTGTGGTTATTGTGCGGCATACGACAAACGACATACTACCGGGTAATGATCCGACATATTTTGCGTGCGGAGTGTGCGAAAGCCAAAGGAGGAAAGCACCTGACTATGCAAAATGTAATCAATACGCGGAAAAGGGCTGCGGTTTTCGTAGGTTTTGCCAAAACCGCTTCCCGAAACCATGAATGCATCTTTAAGGTTGTGGCTTATGGTTTCGTAGGTGTATGAAACCGGTGTGTCGTTAAAATCGCCGCATACAATAACCGGATGCGGACAGTTGGCAATGTGTTCGGCAATGGCATCGGCCTGCCCGGCGCGTTTGGTATAAGCACGTTTGAAACGACGCAGAATATTGCGCGATGCAGCTACTTCATCGCCTGCATCCTCTCCCGCTTTTACTTTTTCAATAAATTCATAATCATCGTAGCCAAAGTGAATCGATTGCAGGTGCATGTTATATACGCGCACGGTGTCGCGGCGTATCAGTAAATCGGAATAAATGCAAATGTTGTTGCTGCGGTTGTTAAATACAATACGGCCCTGATTGATTACCGGGAAGCGGCTGAATGTAGCCACACCCCAATGATCGTCTTTGCGGCGGGTGTAGGTATATTCCACATGCACATACGGCATTTTGAGCAGGCGTTTTACAGAGTCGAGGTTGCGGAAATTGCCCCGGTCTTCGTTGAAAAATTCCTGCAAACAAAGTATATCCGGCTGTTCGAAATGCAGCAGTTCGAGCATGCGGTTGCGCGTTTCGTTGTTTTTCGACCAGTTGTACAAATCAAAAAGTTTGGTGTTCCAGCTCATGAATTTGTAAGTGTTGCGCGGCTCGGTTATGTGTTCACTGCGCAGTTGCAGTTCGCGCCCATTCAGCGGCCAGCCCAGCAGCAGTATAGCCGCGGGATAAATAAACTGTTTGCGGCGCAGCAAAGCCCACAAGCACAAAAACAGCAGGTTTACCAGAATAAGTGCAGGGTGAATTAGTCCGAGAAAAGCCAGCGGCCAGAACACGGCCGGACTTACGTAAGGCGAGAGATAACTGCCCGCCAGCAAACCGATAGCCAGCCAGTTTAAGCCAAGCAGCACACGGCCGAACCAGCCTCTGCGTGCGGCTGGCGGTGTGGCTGACAGATCAACTGCTGTGGTGGTGGTTTCCAACCTTATCAGGTTTTATCGTGGTTGTTTTGCAGAAACTCCCGCTCCTCGCGGCTCAGACTGTCGTAACCTGAACGTGAAATCTTGTCGAGAATTTCATCAATACGGCGGCGGATTACGGTTTTGTTCTGGTTGAATTGCTCATCGCTCATGCCGCGCGGGCGTTGTACATGCTCTACACGTAGTTTGCTGCGGCTGCGTCGTTCGCGGCGCGGGGCAAACCAGTGCATCATACTTTCGAGCGGGCGTTTACCCAGCCGGAGTTGTGTGCCGTACCAGAAGCCCAGCAGTGCACCGCCTATGTGCGATACTTTACCACCGGTGTTGGCCGATAATTCGAGCAAAGAACTCAGCAGAAACGATATGAGCGCAAACCATTTCAGCTTTACCGGAATACCAAACGGATACACGAGCGATTCAGGTGTAAATGCTGCAATACCCACAACCACTGCCGTTGTAGCCGCCGATGCGCCAAAGAGTATAAAATTGTCGCCCCCCTTCATAAACAGCGAAACCACAATAAACAACAACCCGCCTGCAATACCGCCAAGCAGATAAGTCCCCCAAAGCCGCGCTCCGCCCAGATGATCGGAAAACATGCGGCCCAGATACCAGAACAGCAGCATATTTCCCAGTATATGCCAGAAATCAATATGCACAAATGAATAGGTGATGAATGTCCACACAAACATCACGGCCTTTAGCGGTGCACCGGGTAAACTAATGGCGCTGATAATGCTTTCGGCCAGCTCACCTTTATCATTCAGCGCAAGCAGATTGACCGAAATATTCACTACCAGAAACACCAGCACATTAATGAGCAGGATTCGGTTTACCGAACTGTAAACCCCGCTCATTCCGCGTTTGATGTCAGCTACTATACTCATATACTTACTTTGAAAAACGACTTTTGCGTCTGTAAATTTCTGTCAGAATGGCTCCAATTATCAGGCCACCGATATGGGCCATACGTGCAATACGGTCGTTGGGCGTATTCAGAATAACCATTAACACATCTATTGCTCCGTAAATAATTACCAGCATGCCCAGCGGCATGGAAAAAAGCCCCCAGGGCTGAACCTGGAGTTTCGGATACAAAATGGCTACCGCCACCAGTAATCCGTATATAGCGCCCGAAGCACCCAGACTAGGGGTGACGAACTGAATAAATTTATCCAAATCGCCTGCATTTACCGCCTGCTGAAGTCCTAAAGCCGTCCACCCCATATAAATAAACGCCGAGCCGAGTCCGCAGCTCAGGTAAAATACCAGAAAACGCGACGAGCCGAACTCCCGTTCCAGAATAATTCCGGTAAAGTATAAACCAATCATGTTCATTGCCAGATGCCCCAGATCGCCATGTAGAAACATGGACGTAAGCGGCTGCCAGAATTTGAATTCAGGGCGGAGCGGATTGTAGAGCATGAGGTTTTCGCTCAAATCAACGCCCTTCATCCGAAAGATAAGATTGAAGCCCACAAAGAGGATAATGTTGATTATCATCAGATGACCGACAATACCGGGCGGTATGAGCGAACGTTGGTTATACATCAGCGTTTAAATCGTTTATCCAGTTCATCCAATCCAAAGGTAATTACGGCTGGTTTTCCGTCGGGTGCGTGCGCGGGCAGGGAAGTGGCAAAAAGTTCGTCGGTAAGCGCCTGCATTTCGGTGGTGCTCAGGCTTCGGCCGGGGCGTATGGCGGTTTGGCGGGCCAGTGCGCGCGCCAGTTGTTCGTGCGTGTTCAGCTGCACATCCTGCTGCGCGTGCTGATAGTCGGCCAGCATGCCTGTGAGCAGCTGCTGCGCATCGTTTTCTTCGGTGCCGGCCGGAATGCCGTGTATGACAAAACTGCGCGGTCCGAACGGACGAATATCAAATCCGAGGGCGTTTACGGCATCCAGCAACTGGGTAAGCAGTGCGGCGTCGCGCAGGGTAAGCTCAACCGTTTCAGGAAAAAGCACCTGCTGGCACGAGGCGGCATGCTGCTCCAGCGCGCGCAGGTAGCGTTCAAATAAAATCCGTTCATGCGCCCGCTGCTGATCGATGATGATTACACCCGATTTGATGGTGCTTACAATGTAGCGGTCGTGAATTTGCCACACCTGTGCACCTTTTATTTGCTCCGGCTCATCGTCAAACGCACTTTGCTGCTGCACGGTGGTTTCGCTGTGCGGCGTTGTGGCTGTTTCCGTGCCGGTGTGCAGGGCATAAAGCTGCTGCCAGTTTTGCAGGTTGTTTTTATCGCGTGCGGAAAGTCCGTTGCCGTTGTAGCTGCTTTTTCCGCCATGTGTTGATGCGCTTTTTTCTTCCGCCGCAAACGGATTGTAATCGGGATTCACATGGATGCCCGGTGCCGATACGGGTGCAGTGGGTTTGTAAGGAATTTCGATACTCATTTCCTGCTCAAAATCGAGCGAGGGTGAAATGCTGTATTGCCCCAGCGCCCGTTTTACTGCCGAGCGGAGAATGGCATACACCGAGCGGTCGTCTTCAAACTTCACCTCCGTTTTGGTGGGATGAATATTTACGTCGATGGTTTTCGGATCGACTTCGAGGAAGAGGAAATAGCCGGGATGTGTTTCGGATGGAAGCAGCTGTTCGAATGCGCCCTGCACGGCATGATGCAGGTAGCTGTTTTTAATGAAGCGGGTATTGAGAAAGAAATACTGCTCCCCGCGCGATTTTTTGGCGTATTCGGGCTTCACCACAAAGCCGGTGATGCGCACAATGTCCGTATGCTCGTCAACCGGCACCAGGCGCTGGTTGTAAGGATTGCCGCAGAGGCCGGTAATGCGCTGGCGCAGGTTGCCGGTTTGAAGGTGAAACACTTCAGTGCTATTGTGGTGAAATACAAAGGCTATTTCGGGATGGGCCAGCGCCACACGCTCAAATTCGTCGAGAATGTGGCGGAACTCGGCAGCGTCTGACTTGAGGAAGTTGCGGCGTGCAGGTACGTTGAAGTAAAGGTTTTTTACGCTGAACGATGCACCGGCCGGGCAGTTTACCGGCTCCTGGCTTAGTATTTTGCTTCCTTCGGTACGGATGCAGGTGCCCAGTTCGTCTTCGGGCCGGCGGGTGCGCAATTCCACATGTGCAACAGCAGCAATAGAGGCAAGTGCCTCACCGCGGAAACCCATCGTTTGAAGATTGAACAGATCATCGGCCGAGGAAATTTTAGAGGTAGCATGCCGCTCAAAGCAAATACGTGCATCGGTATCAGTCATTCCCTTCCCGTTGTCGATCACCTGAATGAGCGTGCGCCCTGCATCCTGCACAATAAGCTGTATGCGTGTGGCACCGGCGTCAACTGCATTTTCAAGCAACTCCTTCACGGCCGATGCTGGGCGCTGAATTACTTCGCCTGCAGCAATCTGGTTGGCTACAGCATCGGGGAGCAGGCGGATTATATCAGACATACCGGCGAAAAGACAGTTTACGTGATAGCGCAAATTTACGCAGGAAAATCGGGTAATTTTGTGCCAACTGCATATCAATTACTTCCCGGTTCAGGTTTACCTTGTTTAGCTTCACCCCGATACAGCTATTTCCACAATTGTTCCTGCTAATCCTTCGCCAACCGGCAAAAAATCCTGACAAGCTCTCAGAGGTTTTTCTTTCAACAGCCTTTCGGATTTTCAGACTGTAAGATGTATTTATGCAGCAATGGCAAAAAATACGGCACGCCTCAATTCGCTTCGGCTTTCTACGTGGGACTATTCCGGAAACGGTCTTTATTTCCTGACGTTGAATACTGAAAACAGGGCACCTTTTTTCGGACAGGTAAAAGATGGTGAAATGATACTTTCGCCAATTGGTGAAATTGCATTTCACGAATGGTTTCGATCGCCTGAACTTCGCCCCGATATGGATCTGCATCTCTTTGAATTTGTGGTAATGCCTGATCATGTGCATGCACTGATAGGCATTGGGATCAATCAGATAAACAGCGACATAAGGAGTGAGAATAGTCGTAATGTGTTTGGTCCTCAGCGAAAGAATCTCGCTTCGGTAATTCGCGGATATAAATCTGCTGTGACCACACATGCCAAGAAGCTCGGAATCACCTTCGCGTGGCAGCGGGGCTACTATGATGTAATCATCCGGGATAACCGTCATCTCGAAAACGTAGCGCGATATATCGAAAATAACCCCCGAAACTATAAAAAGTAGCGCCCTGCCGCGGGCGCGCACTCTACCATGGGCGCGACGCATCGCGCCCCGACGGGATCTTCAGTAAGGGCGCGATGCATCGCGCCCTAGATAAATCCCCGCGCCCTAGATAAATCCCCGCGCCCTAGATAAATCCCCGCGCCCTAGATAAATCCCCGCGCCCTAGATAAATCCCCGCGCCCTAGATAAATCCCCGC